>JBEHXB010000107.1:0-7506 GCA_048498895.1 Pseudomonadota bacterium | reverse complement strand
CGCGCGCCAACCCGCCAGCACCGACAGGCGGCCATAATGTTCGCTGCCGGGCGGGGCGGTGATGCGCTGGGCCACTTCCTTCTGGAACATCAGCGTGGCACCGGCCCAGAAAGGCGGCCACTGGGCGCTTGTGAGCCATTTGATCAACAATGCCGTGCCCACATTGTAGGGCAGGTTGGCGGCGATGCGCGTGCCCGGCGGCAGGATGGCGACCTCGTCCAGAGCCATGGCATCGGCGCTGATGACTTCGAGTTTTCCGGGCCAGGCGGCGGCAATTTCCGCCAGCGCGGGCAGGCAGCGCGCGTCACGCTCCACCGCGACCACCTTGTCCGCGCCTTCGGCCAGCAGGGCGCGGGTCAGCCCGCCCGGTCCGGGCCCGACCTCATAGAAGGTCCCGCCCTGGTTCGCGCCGGCTGCGCGGGCGATGCGCCCGGTCAGGTTCAGGTCGAAAAGAAAATTCTGGCCCAGCGATTTCCTTGCTGCCAGGCCGTGGGCCGCGATCACGTCGCGCAGGGGTGGCAGATCGTCAGGCACGACCGCTCCGGGTCACTGGCCGCTCCCACGGGCATCCGCCATCGCCGCCGCCATCTTGATCGCCGCGATCATGCTGCGAGGGTCCGCCGTGCCGCGGCCGGCAATGTCCAGTGCCGTACCGTGATCGGGAGAGGTGCGCACAATGGGAAGACCCAAGGTGACATTCACGCCGTCCCAGAAACTGAGTGTCTTGATCGGGATCAGGGCCTGGTCGTGATACATGCACAGCGCCGCGTCATAGCGGGCGCGCGCTTCATCGTGGAACATCGTATCGGCCGAGAGGGGGCCTGTTACGGAAAAGCCGCGTGCCTGCAGCGCCGCCACGGCGGGGGCAATTACCCGCGATTCCTCGTCGCCCAGTACACCGTCCTCCCCCGCGTGAGGGTTCAGTCCTGCCACCGCCAGGCGCGGATTGAGAATCCCGAACTCGCGGCGCAGCGCCGTCAGGATTATCTCGCCGGTGTCGAATACCGCCTGTTTGGTGATGGCGGCCGGGACCTTTGCGATGGGAATATGGATGCTCAGCGGCACCACGCGCAGCGTGTTGCTGGCCAGCATCATGACCGGGCGGCGCACGCCCGTCAGCGCGCCCAGGAATTCGGTGTGGCCGGGATGCGCAAACCCGGCCTGGGCCAGGACCGCCTTGTGGATGGGCGCGGTGACGATGGCGGCGGCCTCGCCCTTCATGCAGGCGTCGACCGCGATTTCGATCGCCTCGGTCACCGCGCCGGCGTTGGCCGGATCGGGGCGGCCGGGCGTTCGGCGGGCGCGGGCCTTTGTGGCGATGACCGGCGCATCGGCGGCGCCGAACACGGCAGGATCGCCCACCAGCTTGAGGGGATGGCGGCCCACGCGGCCGCCCAACATCCCGTATGCGGCCAAAGCCAGTTCCGGGCCGATGCCGGCTGGTTCGCCCATGGTGATCAGAATGGGTGCGTCGTTCCGCCCGTCAACGGACGCTGGCATCGGACACCGTGATTTCGGCCTTGACGGAGTCGCGAAGCTGGATGTTCGCGCTGCGCCTCAGGTCGCGGATATAGCGGCGCGCCATGGCGGAGATCTGCTGCTGGAAGAGCTGGTTCTCGACTTCCTCGCGGGTGGGCAGCTTGTAGGCGGTGCGGACTGGCTCGCGCTTGTCGCAGCGCGCGATCACCTCGACGCCGGCCTCGTCGGTGAAGGGCTCGGCCACTTCGCCGGCCTTGGTCTGGGACAGGGCATCGCGCATCTGGGGCGCCAGTTCGGACAGTTTCATGTTGCCCAGATCGTTGTAGATCGAGCCGGGCAGTTGTTTTTGAAATTCCTCGAGCTGGCTGCACTTCATGGTGCGCTCACGGATCTGGCCGGCGACGGTCAATACCTTGTCCATTTCCTCCTTGGGTGCGTGCGGCGGCATGGGCAGCAGCAGGCGAGCCAGAGGCAGGACGCTGTCGGGGCCCACCGGAGCGGTGCTGACCTGCTGGATCCTGGTGCCCAGCGGCTCCTGGCGCTCCTGCAGCTTTAAAATATACCAGCCGCCCGTGGAGCGAACCGGCGGGGAGATGTCGCCGGTTTCCATCTTGGCCAGCGCCTGATTCAGCTCCGGCGCCATCTGACCCATATAGACCCAGCCGATGTCGCCGCCGCTGGCGGCAGTTGGATGCTGGCTGAACTGGCGCGCCACCAGCTGGAAGGGCGCTCCCTGGTGCAGCTGCGCTTCGATTTCCTGGGCGTCCTTGTGAACCTTGTCGTTCTGCTCTGGATTGTCGACCGGCAGGAATATTTCCAGGACATGGAAGTGAGGCCTGTCGGCGCCTTCGGCATTGTGCGCCATTTCGGCGCTGACCATTTCGGGCGTGACGTTCACCCGGTCCTGGTATTCGTCCTGCACCGCCTTCTGCCAAGCTATGGAGGCGGTAATCTGCGCCCGCAGCGCGTCCTCGCTGGCGCCGGCGGCGGCCAGGGTCTTGCGCAGCTGATCGATGCTGAAATGGTTTTCCGCCATCATCTGGTTGATGCGCTTGTCCACTTCCACCGGGCTGACGGTGATCTTCTTCTTCTGGGCTTCCTGGAGCTGGAGCTTTTCGTCCTCCAGCTGTTCGAGAATCTGGCCGCGTACACGCTTTTTCTGTTCGTCGGACAGGTTGTGCAGGCCCGATGTCGCCAGGTAGAGCGCCATGCGCTGGCGGATCTCGTATTCGGAGATGGATTCGTCATTCACCGTGGCCGCAATTCCGTCAGTGAATTCCGGGTTGAGCGGCGCGCTGGTTTCCAGCGAGGTGAAGGGATCGCCATCCTGCACCTTGGCTTCCTGGGTGGCTTCGGTGGACGACGCCGGTGCGGCCTGGGAAGCGGAAGATGTGTCGTGCGCATCGGCGGTGCCGGCGCTCGGAGGCGCATCTGCCGCGGCCGTGGGGGGCGCATCCGCTGCGGCCGTGGGGGGTGCGTCTGAAGTCGGCGCGCCGGCCGGTACCATCGCGGACGGCGCTGCGCCGACTGGCACCGCAGCCGTGGCCGCACTGCCTGGCGGGGTCCGGGCCGGAGCTTCGGTCTGAAGAGCGGTGCGAACAGGCTTGGATACCACGGCCGGCACGGCCGGCCGGCTGCCCGCCGGAATGCCCGTCTCCGCATCGGTCTGGGCGCAGAGAGGCGCTGCGGCCATCAGCGCGGCTGCGCCCAGAAGCAGGGTGGTGGCAAATCGCATCGTCGCTCTGGTCTTTGGCCGCAATTGGGGCATTTATCAGCAGTTCCGTGCCGGTTCCGGCAGACGCCCCCAAACCCGCGGCCAAAATAGTGGAAATTCGCCCCCGATCAAGCCGGAAGGTCCAGTCTTCCTCCCGGACAGAAAGCGAACGACCAGATTATCCAAGGTGCGGCTGGCCCGCGCTTGCCGAACTAGGGATGGGTGAGTGCGAACACATCCCTGGGGAACAGGCTGAAAGGCTGTACATCCGAATCGCCGGTCTTCAGGTTGAAGCGCAGGATCACCGAGGTGGAGGGCGGCAGGCCCAGGACGATGTCCGAGGTGTATTTGCGCCGATAGGCCAGCGAGATGGCCAGGCATTCGTCCTCATAGCCGAAGCCATATTCGGTGTTCAGGAACTGGCCGCCCTGCAGGTCGCGCTGGGCAGCCACGAAGACCTGCCAGTTCCGCCACACATTGAGGTCGGCCTGGGCATTCAGTTCCTCGCGGCTGGGCAGGCCCAGGGTGATCGCCTGGGGCGGAAGCTGCACATAGGAAAGCTGAACCGATGATCGGCCATAACTTCCGGTGACGTAGAATTCATGCCGCCGCACGGTGCCGTCGCCGCGATCGATATCGACGCGGTCGGTGATGTCCAGGTGCGGGAACTTGACCGAGAAGCGCCCCACAATATCCGAGGCTGTTCCTGCATTGCCGGACAGCGCCGAGAAGATGGGATCGGGCTTGAGACGGTAGGTTTGACCCACGATGCCCTGCACCTCTCCGCCGGGGAAGATCGCCTGGGCCATGAACCCGACATTGGCGCGCGGTCCACTCTCGATCAAATCGTAGCCGGGCAGCCGGTTGAAGCTGAAGATGTTGTCTTCGTCGAATTCGAAATTGCCGGAATCCTCGTTACGCAACGAGGCGGGATTGCCGCCATAGGGCTGGGCGATGAACTGCGCGATCGGCTGCAGGATGTAGGAATGACCAGCTCCGCTGTTGGCAATGAAGGGCCAGCGCCAGTCCAGCGCGGCATAGGCGGTACCGCGGCCGACGAGGCGGCTGTCGGCCGCGGCGGGACCGATGGCAGGGGTCTGGATGTGATAGCTGTCGCCGCGCCCGTCCAGCACGAAAGTCCAGAGCTGGCCGTCGCCGAAGACGAACGGGCGACTCCAGTTCACCTCTGCTGTCAGGCGCTGGTCGTCATAGCCGCTGGTGCGGCCCAGCACGCGGCTGGTGACGTCCATGCGAAGGCGGCCGCCGCCCATCTTGTGGAGCGGGATCAGCGACAGATCGAGCTGCGGCAGGATGTAGGGAATGGTCGACGCAATGTCGGTCGAGCGCAGGCCCTCGAAATAATAGCCGGTGATCGCAAATCGGCTGCGTCCGGGTGTCGCCTCGATGAACAGGTCGTTGACCAGCCTGTCCAGATAGGAGATGTCGTAGAAGCGCATATAGCCGGCGTTGGTCGTTGTCTGAACGTCAAAGCCGGTGCGCCAGTCCTGGCTGAGCTCCAGTCGCCCTGATCCGAACAGATGGCCATAGGTCTGCACGCCGGGCGTGCCGAAAAGCGAGCCGTCGGGATTGTAGGCGCCGCTTCCCTGAAGCCACATGCCGCCATTGTTCCAGCGGGCGCGGTACTCGGCTTCCAGCACGTCGCCGCCGTCGGTGGAAATCAAGGGCGCCAGCGTCAAATCGCTGCTGGGTGAAAGCGACACATATACCGGGGTGCGCACGAAATAGCCGATCTTGGTGGAGTTGCCCAGTTCGGGCGCCAAAAGGCCGCTGGCATGGCGCACCGTGGGATCGGGCACATTCATGACCGGCGTATAAAGCACCGGCACGCCCATCACTTCGATGGTCGCATTGCGGAAATGCACCCGATGCCTGGCCTGGTCATAGACCACGCGTTCGGCCTTGACCTGCCACAGGGGCGTGCGCTGGCCGGTCTGGTTGCAGATCTTGCAAGGCGAATAGACCGTGTAGTTGGCGATGATCGTGTTGCCGTGAACGCGCTGGGCGTCGCGCGCGGCCAGCCGTCCGTTCTTGCCGATCAGCGCGCCGAATCCCGACAGGGCGCCGTCGCGCATATGGTCGGTCAGGACAACATGATCGGCAAAGGCGACATTGCCGTTCTGGTCCATGAGCACGACATTGCCGCGCGCTGTCACCTTGTCGGCATTGCGGTCGTAATCGACCCGGTCGGCCATCAGGGTGCGCTCATCCTGGGTGATTTCGACGTGGCCGACGGCGGAGACGGTCTTGGCCTGGTCGTCATAAACCACTTCGTCGGCCTGCAGCAGAATCTGACCGCCTGTCGTGGCGGCAGGCTGTTTCGACGATGACGGCCGGCTCGGAGTCGATGTCGCTGCCTGTGCAGACGTCCGTGTTGATGTCTGTGCCAGGGCCGGTGCGGCCAGAACGATGGCCGCACCAAGGAGAAGGGATGTTCTCATCCATCCTCCCGGCTGAACACCAGGGTCATGCCGATCAGGATGGAAGCCAGGGCCGGCGCGGTCGCCGCCAGAAGCGTGGGCACGGCGCCCGAGCGGCCCAGCACCGTGGTGAGGTCCTGGAAGAAATAGACCGCGAAGCCGCACGCCGCGCTGAGCAGGACCACCTTGGCCATGCTGCCCTCGCGGCTGATGTGCAGGGAGAAGCTGGCCGCCATGAACACCATGGCGGCGAACAAGGCAGGCAGGGCATAGAGCGAATAGAGGTAGAGCTGGTAGCGTGTGGCCGAGAATCCGGCGGCTTGGGCGGCGCGGATATAGCCGGGCAGATCCCAGAAGGACTGGGTGTCGGGGGCGGCGAAACTTTCCTGGATCTGCTGAGGGGTCAGCGTTGTGGGCAGGCGATAGGTGTCGTGATGCACGGGCGCGTCGCCCTTGATGCCCGAGACCCAGGCATCGGCAAGCTCCCAGTAATGGTCATGCAAGGTGGCGGCCTGCGCATCGACGCGCCCCAGAAACTTGTCATTGGCGCCATAGAGCAGCACCATCACATCGGCCAGTTTCTCGCCCTGTTGGGCAACACGAAGGGCATGGATCACCGACTGGCGGTTGGCGTCGCCCTGGCGCAGCCAAAGTCCATTGATCTGCACCGATATTTGCGATTCCTCGCCCTTGACGTAGCGCGCCTCAAGCCGGGCGAATTCGGCGAACATGCGCGCCGAAACCGGGGTGAAGATGGTGACGGCAAAAATCCCGATCAGCACCGCCACGGCAAGCGGCGGCATCAGGAAGTCCCATGCCGAGACGCCTGCGGCGCGGGTGGCCACCAGCTCGCGCGAGCGGGCCATGCGGGCAAAGGTGAACACCCCGCCCAGAAGGATGGCAAAGGGCAGCATCTTCTGGCCCAGGTCGGGCAGTTGAAGCACCGCCATGCCGATGATGACCGAACTGTCGACATTGTGCCCGGCGGTGCGTTCGAACAGGTTGGCGACGTCGACCGAGAAGGCGAGCACAAGAAAAGCGGCGTAGACGATAGCCACGCCGATCAGGAACTGCCTGGCCAGATAGCGGTAGAGCGTCCAGGACCAGCTCATGTGCCTGCTCCGGCGCCGTCGGCGCGGCGAATGCGCAGCCGCCCCAGGGCGGCGGCAGGGCTAAAGCCCGCCATCACCAGGATCGCGCCCGCCGTGCCTGCCAGCGGCAGAACATAGAACAGCGGCACCAGGGCGGGATTGTTCTGGGCGATGCCGGCCACGCCATAGCCGGCGACGCGAAGACCCGCCGCCGCCGCCGAGGCAAGGGTCAGGCGCATCGCCATCTGGCCCCGCTGGCGCCCGGCCCGCAGCACGCCCGCCAGCGCAATCAGGCCGAAGGCGATGCAATAAAGCGGTTGCGAGATGCGGTTGTGCGCCTCGGCGAAAAACTGGTTTCGCGCGCGCCTGGAGAGGCCCTCATCCTTTGGCCACAGAAGTTCGGGCAGATAGCGTTCATTGGTTTTGCGCTGGGTGATGTGCGCGGGACCGGCGAACTGGTCCATATTGATGGTGTAGCGGGTGAAGCTGAGCATCGAGAGCTGCCGGCCGCCCTGCGTGCTCTGTTCCACCGTGCCGTCCTGCATGATCAGACGCGTGCCCACCGGCGTCTGCGCCAGGATTCCCTTTTCGGCGATATAGGTAATGGGCCGGGCCTTGTCGCGGCTGTCATGCACCAGAATGCCGCGGATTTCGCCGTCATAGCTGATCTGGCGGATGAAGACGGTAAGCCCGGGCGCGGCGGGGTTGAACTCGCCCTCGTTCAACAGTGCTCCGGCCACATCGGCGCGGATGTCCATCAGCTTGTCGCGAAGAATGCGCTGGC
>JBEHXB010000106.1:0-7539 GCA_048498895.1 Pseudomonadota bacterium | reverse complement strand
GACCTGGTGGCCAACCAGTGCGCCAGCCGCAACAAGGGTTCGACCACGGCGCTGTTCGACTTTCAGGGCCATGTCCTGCCCGGCATCGATTTCATGCGCGCACGGCCGTGACGATATTAGCCGTCCGGCGCTGAACTGGCCCCGGCAGGCTTGCCACCCGGACCCGGCTGCAACAGGATCGCGGTTTTCAGCGCGGAACATGCGAGTCCTCATCCCGACCCTGGGGTCGATCGGCGACCTGATGCCGTTCCTGGCCGTGGCCCAGGCGCTGCGCGAACGCGGGCATGAGGTCATCATCGCCAGCCATGCGGGCTATGCGCCGCTGGTTCAGCGGGCAGGTTTCGGCTTCGGCGTCATCTGGGACGCCATGCCCGCTCCGCTGGACGACCTGCTGGAACAGGCGCCGGACCAGGCCTGGGCGCGCATACATAGCGAGCTGTTCGGTGCGGCTGCGGCGCCCACGGCCGCGTTCATTCGCCATGCCGGCGCCGTGCGCGACTGCGTCGTGCTGGCATCATGGTCGGCGTTCGGCGCCGTCGGCGCCTGCCGGGATATGGGCCTGCCTCTCATCCGCGTCTGTCTTTCTCCGTTCGCCGTTCACCAGGCGATGCAAAACTCCAGCGGGGCAGCCCAGTCATGGCTGGGCTTTTTTCCCGACTGGTTCTGCGCGCCGCAGCCGGATTGGCCGGACATCCGCCTGACCGGTTTTCCGGCGCTGGACGACAACCTTGTTCCGCGGCTCGATCCCGGCGTGGAAGATTTCCTGCTGGCGGGGCCCGCGCCCGTCCTGTTCACGCCGGGCAGCTACCAGCGGCGTTCCAGAGAATTCTTCACCCACAGCCTGGAATGTTGCCGGGCGCTGGACAGGCGCGCCATTTTCCTGACGCCTTACGCCGATCAGGTGCCGGCCCCGCTTCCCGACTGGATACTCCATGTCAAATATGCGCCGCTGCACCGGCTTGCGCCCCGGGCGGCCGCGCTGGTGCATCATGGTGGCATCGGAACTCTGGCGCAGGGGCTGCGCGCGGGCGTGCCGCAAATCGCGGTACCGCTTTTCTTCGACCAGTTCGACAATGCGCGCCGTCTTGAGGCGCTGGGAGCAGGCAAGGCCCTGCCCGCTTCGGCCTATGATGCCGGCACGGCATGCCGGGCGCTGGAAGCACTGCTGGACGATCCAGGTGTCCCGGAACGCTGCCGGCAAATCCGATCCCGCTTCCTGGCCCGCGACCCGGCGATGGACATTGCCGAACTGCTGGAAGCCCGGGCCTGACGCTCACATCCGGTAACGAAATCCCAATGTGAACGCGCGGCCGATAATGTCTTCGTAAGGGACGACCGGATAGTTCATGCCGGGGCTTCCGGTGTAGGACGGGACCTGGAAAATCGCCGGCTGCGCATCCAGAAGATTGCTGATGTTCAGGAAAAGCGTTCCGAACCTGCCCTGCTCGCCGCCCAGTGCGACCGCGATATTGATATCGGTCTGAAACCACTCCGGCAGATTTCCGACCGAAGGGTCGAACACCAGGCCGGGATTGGGGCTGGGATGCAGCGGACCGTAATAGCGCTCCAGCACGTCGATCGAGACTGCACCTTGGATGAAGGTCGCTATCAGCGAACCCTTGTCCGCCGGCAACGCATCGCCCGGCGCATTGGCGGAACCGGCGACGTTGGTAACCAGCCATCCCGGCAAACCCCGGGTCTTCAGGAAGGAGGTGTGCGTCCACAACAGGCGCAATGCCAGCACGGCGCCCTCTCCAGCCCAGCCGGAAATATCGGCCTGATATTCGGTATCCAGGTCATAGCCCTCGGTCCACTGGCGCTGGAAATTCTGGGGCTGCGAATAATAGAGCGTGGGAAAATTCAGCGCCGAGGTGTCGTTGTAGGAAATGGGGCGCTGGATCAGGCCGCAATAGGGTGAACTTCCACCCACGGATGCCAGGCACAGCGATTGCACGACGGCACTGGCGCCCGTGACCACCGCAATCTCGCTTGCGATGTCGATGTGAAAATAGCCGAGCTTGGCGCGGACACCCGGCAGCCAGTCCGGCTCATAGATCAGGCCCGCGGTCGTGTTGTGCGCGATTTCGGGCGACAGGTTCGGATTGCCGATCGCCTGGGTGTTGGCGGACCCCGAAACGCCGGTCAGTGTGTCGCTGACGCCGGAGGTCGTGGTGTTCGGCCCCTGGAACAGGTCCCACAGCGTCGGCGCGCGGATATCGCGCGAGCGCGTGCCGCGCAGCGTCAGTTCGTCGGTGATCTGCCAGTTCAGGCCCAGTTTCCAGGTGCTGGCGGCAAATCCGGTCTTCACGAAACCGCCGCCGGCCGGGTCCATGCCGCCGACGCGATATTCGGTATAGCGCGCGGCGCCATCGACGGAGAGCATGCGCGTAAACGGCATATCCTTCAGGACCGGCACTTCCAGTTCCAGATTGGCCTCGGCAATCGTTTCCGAACCCGCGGCGCCGGACTGCACCTCCTTGAAATGCGCCAGGTCGGCCGGCGGAAACGTGCCATCGGGCGATGCGGCGGTCGGCGCGAATGTGCCGGGCGGCGCCAGCCGCAGATATTGCGGGTTGAAATTGTTGTCGGGCGTGCTGGTATCGACCTGAAGGCGCGCAAAACGATATTCGCCGCCGGCCGCGAACTTCACATCCCCCGCCGGAAGACTGGCGATCGCCCCGGTCATATTGGCGCTGACATCGTCCATGTCGTTGTGCGCCGTCCACCAGGTGGAGACGCCGATATAATCCAGCGCCGCCTGCGAAGCGTTGGAGCCGTTGACCACCGTCGCGCTTTGCCCGAACAGGTTGAGCGGCACGCAACCGGGGAAAACGCCCGGCGCGGTCAGGTCGGCATTGCAGACGATCCTGCCTGTTGACGGATCGCGCACGGCGTCCAGCGCCGCATAAAACCGTGCCGTGTCCACATTGTTGCGCGTGATCAGCTGGGTTCGAGTTTCCCCGTGGGTGTAATTGACGTTCCAGTTCAGGCCGGCAGGGCCCAGCCCTTCAAACCCGGTGCTGACCGCCAGCGCGCCGGTATGCTGATCCAGCGCCAGCCGGCTCATCAGGTCGTTGTCCATCCGGTTCATCTGGAAACTGGCCGGGCCGCCCGCGGGAAACAGGACCGCCTGGGCGGCGGGCGTCAGGAATGGATTGCCGCTATGGATGGTAATGGGATATTGCGCGCTCGCCCCGTTGGTGCTGATGCCCGAGCCATTGATGTTGGTGAAGATCTGGCCGGCTTCATAACTGCGCGCCAGGCCGTAGCGCGCCTGAAGAAAGGCGCTCACCCAGGGCGCCAGCACCTGGTCGTAGTGGGCAAAGACCTGTCCGGTGCTGAAGGCCGGAAGCAGATATTCGTTGTGCTCGATGCCGCCGTCGCCGCCGACGGCGAAATTGACGGTGGGCGTGGGCGTTCCCGGATCGAAAGGCGCCAGGCTGCCGTCACTGAGAAACTGAAGACCCTTTCCGGGACCCGACACGATCAGACCGCCGGGCGCGGTGTTGCTTTGGCGTATATTGCGCACCAGCATGTACGGACTGTACCGGGTGCCCGAGCCGACGATGGAGGTGCCGAGATTGCCAAGCGGCCGCGCTGCCGCATCCGGCAGCCCGGCGCGATTGTGATATTCGGCACTCCAGATCAGATGGCCGCCCGGCGCGATATCATGGCCGCCCGCCACGCCAAGCCGCAGGGCGCCCGCGTCGCCGTCTGCAGAGATGCCGGCGGATGCGAGCGTCTTCAATCCGTCGAAGCCGCGATCGAGCACGAAGTTGACGACGCCGGCAACCGCATCGGAGCCGTAGACCGCCGATGCGCCGCCAGTGACCACCTCGACCCGGCTGACCAGCATCTGCGGCAGCATGTCGATGTCCACGGTAGTATCGTAAAACGTGCCGGGTACGCGATGGCCATCTTCCAGGATCAGCGTCCGGATCGCGCCCAGATCCCGCAGATTGAGAAAATAGCCCGGCGCGTTGTTGCCCCGCCCGTTGGCCCCGGTGGTGGCGTTGTTGGGCGTGGACGCATTCATGAAGATCGGCAGCTTGTCCAGCGCTTCCGCAAGACCGCCCGGGGTCGTGGCCAGAAGCTGCGCCGCCGGCAGGCTGGTAACGGGCGTGGACCGTTCCTGGCCGCCCAGGATGCGCGAGCCCGTCACGACCACCGTCTCCGGCGGCAGAAGCTCATTTCTTTCCGTATCGGCGTTCGAGCGCGAAATGATGACCGCGCCGCTGCGATCGCGGTTGGCGCTCATGCCCGTACCGGCGAGCAGCAGGCCCAGCGCCTTGGCTGGCGGCACGGCGGCGAGGCCCGGCGTCGCCAGGCCGGCCACATCATCCACATTATAGATCAACTGGGCGCCGGTCTGGCGGATATAGGCATCCAGCGCAGCCTTCAGGCTGCCGGCGGGAATATTGACCAGGCCGTCACCGGCAGCGGCATGACCGGCCATAAGGCATGCGGCCGCTGCCCCGGAAAGCAGAATCCTACGGGCTCCCCCGCGCTCCATGTGCCCCCTGCATCTGTTATTGTTATGGGCTTGGCCCCGACTCCTTACCGGGACACGACGATATCATTGCCGCGTTTGCTGACCGTCAAACCAAACCCCTGGTGCAGCAGTGCGGTGAACCCGTCAATGTTGTCGGCCTTGAAGCTCCCGCCTATGCGAATCTTGCGGGCCCTGCCCTCGACGACAAGACGCCGGCGATTGTAGCGGTTGAACTGCTCGGCCACCTCGGCCAGCGATTGCTGGTTGAATACCAGAAGGCCGTTGCGCCAGCTGAGATCACTGGAAATGCCCTGCGGGGACCGGGCCGCAACCAGCATTTCGGTCCGGTGCGCGATCATGGCGTAGCCGCCGGTCACCAGGACGGAAGGCCTGGGCTGGCGCGCGTCCAGGTCGTCGACGCGCACGCGCCCCTCTTCCACCGTCACGCGCACATCGTCGCCGTTGCGATAAACCGAAAAGCGCGTCCCGATATCGGTGATCCGCCGGTTCCCGGCATAGACGACGAAGGGGCGGCTTTCGTCATGGACCACGTCGAAATAGGCCTCGCCGGAAACCAGGGTCACGGTCCTGGAGGTTCCGGTGACTTCGGCGCGCAGCCTGGTGTCGGTGTTGAGCTGCATGCGCGAACCGTCGGCCAGTTGCACCTGGCGCGTCCCGCCGCGCTCGGTCACATAGGTCTGCACCGGCGATTGCCGGCCCAGCATGTAATAGGCCGCGGCCGAACCGGCCGCCATAACCACCAGCGCCGCCGCCAGCAGGCGCCAGCCGTGGCGGGAGGCCGGCTCGGGCATGGGCTTCATCCCCGGCTTCAATGCCGCCAGCCGGTCGGCACGGTTCCATGCGTCCTTGAGCCTGAGATAAGCGACCCTGTTAAGGGTCGATTCCGCAAGCCATGCCTGCATCGCCGCCTGTTCGTCGGCAGCCAGGCCGCGATCCTCGCGGGCAAGCCAGTCGGCCGCACTTTGTTCGGTATGGTCAGCGGACATCGCGCAGCTTCCTGAATATGTTGAAGCGGCGTGCCTGGCTGGTCACCATTGCGCGCCGTCCATGCATTGCCTGCGCCAGCAGGCGCATGCCCTTGGCGACCTGGTTTTCCACCGTCTCCACCGCGATGCCCATGCGTGCGGCCACTTCCTTCTGCGACAGGCCTTCGATCTTGCGCATGACCACGACCTGGCGGCACCTTGGCGGCAGTTCATCGAGCGCCTGCTGCAACAGCCTGAGCTGCTGGCGCGCCGCGATGCTGCGTTCCAGCGAGGGCCCGTCGTCGCAGACGTTAAGCCAGTCAAAATCCGCCATGGTTTCCAATGACACGACGCTCTGGCGCCTCACCCGATCGATCATCAGGTTGCGCGCGATCTGGAACAGGAAGGGCTTGATCCGCTCCGGCCGCTCCCGCAGCGCCGCTTCATAGGCGCGGGCATAGGTTTCCTGCCGCAGATCGGCGATATCGGCGGACTGCCGCCAATGGCGCTGAAGAAAACGCGTCAGCGCACTTTCAAGGGGCAAGACTTCCTGCATGAACCAACTGTCGACTTGGTGCCCGCCCATGTCCCCTGCGCCGATCCCCGTTTAAGCCGTGCCCACAGGCGGGCCCTGTTTTTCAGCCGATGCCGGCCAATCGTAGTAGGACGCCGCCGGACCGGAAATCCCCTACGAAATTATTTCCCGCGCGACCGGCCAGGTTCCAACCCGCCGTTCCCATTGACTTTTCCCGCCGCCGCGGCCTCAGCGCCCCACTACCTGCTGCAGGCCGTGCAGCAGGACCTTCTTCATGGTGCGCCGCTGTTCTTCCGTCATCGGGCCCAAGGCGCCCCGCGCGTGATCCGGCAAATGGGCCATCGGTTCGCCGGCGGTCTTGAAGACGAAATAATCGAACACCGCGCGCCAGGCCATGCGCTGGTTTTCCGGCAGATCGCGGATCGCCAGCACATTGTGCAGGAGACAATTGTAGAGCGAACCCATCTGGCTTGGCGTGTCATTCCACCAATAGCTGACCAGGGCATTGAACCTGTCCAGCGACTGGACATGGTGCCACCAGAAATAGGGGACATAGATCGCATCGCCGGGCTCCAGCTCCGCCGCGCTGGCGGCTTCCAGCGCCTGGGCAAAGCGCGGAAAGCGGTCGAAATCCGGTTCTTCCAGCGAAACCATGCTGACCGGCGTGCCGGAGAGCGTGAATTCAAAGGGGCCCATATAGAGATTTTCGATCTGGTCGGGCGGAAAAACCGTGAAGCGACGCCGCCCCGCCAGAACGCAGGCGACGTTGTCGTACAGGTCATAGTGGGTCTGGGTACGCAGCCGGTTTCCGATCCAGATGCGGGCAACCGCCGACGGCGCGATCATATCGAGCGCGTTTTCACCCGCAAAACCCGGCACACAGTCGGCGATAAGCGCGGATTCGATGTAGGTGGCCGGCGGGTCCTGCGCGGTCAGCCCCGCCATCAGTTCGCCAAGGGCCGCGCCCAGGCTCTCCTTGCGCCGCTCGAAATTGAAGCCGCGCATGTCGGGGCGGTAAAAGAATCTCCCGTCAATGTCCGCCGGCGCCGCCAGAAGACCAACCGGCTTGCCGCTGTCGAATCGCTTCACATAATCGCAGAAGCCCTGGACCGGCCCGGCGCCCGCCCGCACGGCAGGCCAGTCCTTGACCAGACCCCGCATGACCGCCGGCCGCCCGCGCGCCAGTATCTCGCCGCGAAACAGGTCCGCGGTGACGTTCCGGTATTCGCGAATTTTCGATGGTTCCAGCACCCTTCCCTCACCTATGCCCACGCCACTGGAGTCCTAATCCATTTTGACGCCTTGGGCACGTTTGGCCATTCGGGTGGGCCCCGGCGGGCCTCGTGAATTCTCGCCCGCTGCATGCTGCACCTATCCGTTCCAGACCCTCAACAGCCCCGCGACATCTTTTCGCTGGGCCATTTCGGGGAACGCCTTCGACAAGATGATATAAGGGAGCGAAACACGGGCGGTTTGAAGCCCGCCCGCCGACAGAGCAAGGCCCAGCATGCGGCATGAACCCGGCG
>JBEHXB010000105.1:0-7595 GCA_048498895.1 Pseudomonadota bacterium | reverse complement strand
TGTTCGACGGCCATGACATCTCCAGATGGACCGGCGACCACATCAATGAGTGGACGGTGAAGGATGGCGTCCTGACCGCGGGTGGGCGCGTCTACAATTTCCTCAAGACCCGGGCGTCCTATGGCGATGTCCAGATTCATCTCGAATTCCGCGAACCCGCCCAGCCCGATCCGCCGGTCAATCCGCAGCGGCGCGGCAACAGCGGCGTCTTTCCGATGGGCCTTTATGAAATCCAGATCCTGGATTCCTTCGGGGTGGAGACCTATCCCGACGGCACGCTGGGCGCGATCTACAGCCAGAACCCGCCCTTGGCGAACGCGGCGCGCCCGCCCGGCGCCTGGCAGTGCTATGACATCATCTTCCACGCGCCGCATTTCGATGGCGGCAAGCTGGCAAGCCCCGCGCGCATGACGGCGCTGCTGAACGGCGTTCTGGTGCAGGACAATTTTGCCCTGATCGGCGCCACGGTGCACGGCGCGGTCGGCCATTACACGCCGCACCCGGCCGAGCTGCCGCTGGCGATCCAGGATCACGGCAATCCGGAGAGCCAAGTCTCCTTCCGCAATATCTGGGTGCGGCGGCTGGCGCCGCCGAAATGACCGGGCGCCCTTGCGCTAGCGCACCGGCCTGAGACCCAGTTTCTCCAGCCCCGCGTCCAGATGCGCCAGCGCCTGCCGCGGCGGGCCTGGCCATTCGGTGCTGGGCGCATTTCCGATATAGCCGATGTCCTTCATGCCCTCGGGCAGGGAATAGAAGCCGGCCATCATCAGCCCGCGCAGGCGGGCGAAGAAGCGCGCGGGGGTCTGGTATCCTTGCTTCTCCCTGCCGCGCCAGGCGATGTCATCGAAGACGGCGCGGCGCTGTTCTTCGCCGGCGGCGGCGAAGTCATGGCCGAAGCGCGCCTTGCATTCCGCGTCCAGCCAGGCAAGGCCCGGCAGGATCAGGGCGCGGTCGGCCTGTTGCTGGGGATAGGGCGCACTGACCCATTCGTCGATGAAGGCATCGATGGCCAAGCTCGCGGCGGAAGGCGAGCGGTCGTCGCCCGGCAGCATCGCCCCGGCGATGGACTTGAGCATTGCCCGCTGGGCCGGCGAAAGCGTCAGCGGCCAGGGCACTGTAGGGTCGACCAGGTTGGGATCGGAGCCATAGCCCCTGGCGGTGACGGGCGGCAGTTCCATGTTGGGCCAGGTGCCCGGTTGCGCGGCATCGGGTTGCGCGGCGCCCTGTGCAATCGCGTTCTGGGCCATCGCATCCTGCATCCACGGGCTGGCGGCGGCCGCCGTGACCCAGGCCAGAGTCGTGCGTCTGTCGATCTTGCCGCTCATACCTCACCCTTGCGCATGCGCGCCGCCAGATGATCCATGCTGCGCCAGGCCAGCGCCATGATGGTGAGGGTGGGATTCTTGTGGGCATTGGAGGTGAAGACGCCGCCGTCGGCGATCACCAGATTGTCCACGTCCCAGGCCCGGCCATATTGATCGGTCACGGAATTGTCCGCGCTGGTGCCCATGCGCGTGGTGCCGACTTCATGGATGATCCAGCCGCCCACCGCGATGGCTTCCTCAGGCGGAAGCTGCGGCGTCAGCACGGTGCCGCCCAGCTTTTCAATGATGGCCCGGGCGGTGGCGATGCCATGGGCGATCTGGCGGTATTCATGGTCCGAGAATTTCCAGTGAAAACGCAGCACCGGCAGGCCGAAACGATCCTTTACCTGCGGGTCCAGCTCGCAATAGCTGTCGGCGTTGGGGATCATCTCGCCGCGCACGGTCAGCGAGATCTGTGCGCCGTAATAGCGCCGCGCATCTTCCTTGAGCGGCGCGCCATAGCCGTCCTCCAGCCCCACCGCGGGGCTGCCCGCGCCCGGCGCGTGAAAACGGCCGCCGATCTCATAGTGATAGCCGCGCGGGAAATCCAGTTTGCCCGCCGCCTGTTCCTTGTAGAGCCACCAGGGAATGTAGAGATGGGCGACATCCTTGCCGTCCTCATTGTAGCGGGGCCGGTTTTCCAGCGCGGGGATATGGCCGCTGACATTGGTGCCGGTGGTGTCGACCAGGTTCCTGCCCACCTGGCCGCTGGAATTGGCCAGCCCGCCGTCTTTCGAATTCAGCAGCAGCCGCGCCGTCTCGCAGGCGCTGGCCGCCAGCACCACCGCGCGCGCCTTGATGAAGTGGGCGGTGCGGGTGTGCCTGTCGAAATATTCCACGCCCGTCGCCTTGCCGTCGGCGCCCATGACGACGCGGCTCACCATCGCATCGGTGAGGATGCGCGCCTTGCCCGTCGCGATCGCCATGGGCAGAAACGAGGTGGTGCTCTGGAACGCCGCGCCGATGGCGCAGCCGCGGCCGCATGGAGAGGCATAGAAGCAGGCCTGGCGCGGTACGTCATCGTCGGGAATGTCGCGCGTCAGCACCGCATAGCGCGACGGCACGCACGGAATGCCCAGCGCATTGGCGCCGGCCTTGATGGCAAGCTCGTTGATGCGTGGCAGCGTGGGCGGCTGCAGCACGCCGGGCGAGGAGTCGGGATGGTTCTCAAGGCCGCTGTTGGCGCCCGACACGCCCACGATTTTTTCCGTGCGGTCGTACCAGGGCGCGATGTCGTCATAGGAAATCGGCCAGTCCATTCCCAGCCCGTCGCGGCTGTGCGATTTGAAGTCGTAGGGCCCGAAGCGCGGCACATGGCGCCCCCAGTGATTGGTGCGTCCGCCCAGCATGCGCGAACGCCACCACTTGAACACCGAGCCCGGCGCGTTGGTGTAAGGTTCGCCCGCTATCTCCCAGCCGCCATCGGCGGTGGCGTCATAGAATCCGAAATGCTTGTCCGGCGTGGAACCGGCGCGCAGCGGCGCCTGGTAGTTCCACTTCAGCATGGCGTTTTCCTTGACCGGGTCGTAGTCGCGGCCCGCTTCCAGCACCAGCACCTTGATACCGGCCCTGGCCAGCACCCAGGCCGCCATGCCGCCCGCCGCACCAGAGCCCACCACGATCGCATCCGGCTCGAAGTCGTTTGCAGCCTTGTGCGGGGCCGCCTTGTGTGAGGGCATGGGCGCCTTGTTCTTGACCAGGAACGGCGAGGCTATTGCAGGATGCGGTGCCGATCCAGCGCCAATTCAGTTCAGGCGGAAGACGCCGTTCACGGCCTTCCATTCCGAAGGGCTGAGCAGCTCGCTGTGCGCCACCCGCACCGAATGCAGCGCCCCTTCCAGTTCGCGCTGCCAGAAATCCAGGAAAGCCTTCAGTGCCGGGAAGGCGGGCGCGAGGTCATAATCCTGCCAGATGAACTGCTGCAGCAGCCTGGGATGGTCCGGCAGATGATAGTGAATCTCCGCGGTTGTCAGGCCATAGCCGCCAAGGCGTAACAGAAAATCCCTGCTGACCAATGTGCACCTCGAACTGAAGCACCCGATGCAACGCTAAGGCCGACTCAGGGGTTGCGCCAAACGGTTATTTTGGCAGTTGCGAAGATGGTTTGCCAGAAGCGGCGCCGTGGCGCAGCGCGTGATCCTGCGTTAGGCTTCGTCAAAACAAGAAGAGGGGAGGGCCCGATGGGGATTGTGCGCGCGGCGTTGGCCGCCGGCTTTCTGGCGCTGGCTGCGGGTGCGGCGCCCGCCCAGACATCCCAGGCCTGCAGCCCATCTAAGGGGCTGAACTTTGTCTGCGGCCTGAACCAGCCGGAAGACCTGATCCAGGTCGGCACCGGCAAGTGGATCGTCGCCAGCGGAATGGGCAGGGGCGGCTCCATCAGCCTGATCGATGCGGATGCCAAACAGGCGCAGCGGCTCTACATCGGCGCGAAGGGCCAGATCCGCTTCGACCGCAAGACCTTTCCGGAATGCGCCGGCGCGCCCGACATTGGCCAATTCAATACGCATGGCCTGGCGTTGCGGCCGTCGGGTACAGGGACCTATCGGCTCTATGCGGTCACGCACCTTCCCTACGAGAGCATCCAGGTCTTCACGCTGGATGCGCGCGGGCCAAGGCCCCGGATCGCCTGGATCGGCTGCGTGCCGTTGCCGAAGGACTTTCGCACCAATGCGGTGACGGCGCTGAAGGACGGCACCATCCTGGCCAATGTGCAGATGCGCGGGCGCACCACGAATGCCGATTTCATCAATGGCAGGATTACCGGCGGCGTCTATGCGTGGAAGCCGGGCGGCAGGGGCCTGAAGCTGCTGGCCGGCACGGAGCTGGCCGGAAACAATGGCATCGAGCTGTCGCCGGATGAAAAGGAGCTCTACATCGCCGTCTCCGGCACCCAGACGGTTGTGATCTACAGGCTGGCGGACACGCGCAAGCCCGATCGCCAGATCCGCACGCCCTGGTACAATCTCGACAATATCCATTGGAGCGGCAACCGCCTGATCGCGGCGGGCATGATGTATGACGAGCCTGCCTGCGGCGGCACACGGGCACAGATTCTGGCCGCGCATCTGGACCTGAACTGTCACCGCGGCTGGGTGGTATCACAGCTCGATCCCAGGGCGATGACCTGGAAAATCCTGGCCTATGGCGAGCCAAATCCGGCGTTTGGCGGCATCGCCACCGGTCTGGTCATCGGCAGGACGCTGTGGCTGAGCTCGTTCCAGGAGGCCAAGGCGGCATACCTGCCGCTGCCGGAACCGAAGAAGAAGTAAGAACCAGGAGATCGCCATGACCGGATTTGATCGCCGCCACTTCGTCACCGCCGCCGCGCTGGGCGCCGGCGCCGCCAGTGCCGTTGCCGTGACGCCGGCCCAGGCGCAGGCAAAGCCGCTGCCGCCGCTCAAGGCGAAACTGGGCCACGAAGTCATGGGCATCCTGGACGAAAAAATGGCGCTCTATCTGGAGCGGTTTGGCGTTGAAGGCGTGGGCACCGCCGCGCGCATCGCCGACCCTGGCCGCATCTTCGCGACGGTGGACGAATTGAAGCAGATGCGCGAGCTGGCGGAAAAGCATCACATGACGATGGAAATCGCCGAATGCGCCCTGCCGACCCAGAATGTGGACCAGCAGGAGCATCCCGCCATCAATCTGGGGGCGGGCGAGCAGCGCGACCGCGACATCGAATCCTTCCAGCAGTTGATCCGCAACTGCGCCGCGGCGGGCGTGCCCTGCATCAAATATGCGCTGAACTATCTGGGCGCGATGCGCACCAGCTACACCTATCCGGGGCGGGGCGACGCGCTCGAATCCGGCTGGCGGCTGGCGGACGCGCCCACGAATCTGCCGCTGACCAGGGCGGGCGTGGTGCCCCAGGACCTGTTCTGGGAACGCATCACCTATTTCCTGGAACGGGTGGTGCCGGTGGCCAACGAATACAAGGTCCGCATCGCCCTGCATCCCCACGATCCGGGCGTGCCGCCGGAAGGCTATCGCGGCATCCAGCGGGTTCTGGGCACGGTCGACGGCGTCAAGCGCTTCGTGCAAATTCACGAGAGCCCCTATCACGGCCTGAATTTCTGCCAGGGCACCATGTCGGAGATGCTCCAGCACCCCGGCACCGAGATCTTCGACGTGATCCGCTGGTTCGGCAGCCGGGGAAAGATCTTCAACGTCCATTTCCGCAACATCCGCGGCCATCGCGACGATTTCGTCGAGACGTTCCCGGACGAGGGCGATGTGGATTTCGTCAAGGCGCTGAAGGTCTATCGCGAGGTGGGCTATGACAGGCTGCTGATGCCCGATCATGCCGCCACCATCCGGAACGATCCGCGCGGCCGCATGGAGAATTTCGCTTTCGACTTCGGCTATATCCGCGGGCTGATCCAGGCCGAGCAGCACATCGCATGATGGGGCGCCTGTCCGCCGCGCCTGCAGCCATGCTTGCAGCCATTCTGCTGGCCGCGCCTGCCACCATGGCGGATGGTATCCATGACTGGCCCAGCTGGGGCAATGGCCTTTCCTCGGACCATTTCGCGCCGGCCGACCAGATCACGCCCGCCAATGTCGCCGGCCTGAAGCCGGTATGGAAATTCGTCATCGCCCAGAAGGGCGCCTGGGAAGTCACGCCGCTGGTCGTCGATGGCGTGATGTATGTGCAGGACATGCAGGGCACGGCCTATGCGCTCGATCCCGAAACCGGCCGCGAGATATGGCGTCACGCCACCGGCCTGCGCGGCAAGATGCGGGCGCTGGCGTTCTGGCGCGGCGATGCCGGTCACGGCCCGCGCGTGATCATGGCGGTGCGTGATCGCATCTATGCGCTGGACGCCGCCAGCGGCAGGCCCTCCGCCGGTTTTGGCGGCGAGAAGGGATACATCGACATCCGCGACGGTTTTGCCGGGCCCAGGGACCGCTATGGCCTGTCCTCGCCGCCGGCGGTCTACCGCAATCTGCTGATTACCGGACCTTCGACCCAGGAGTTCGGCGCCCACGGACCGCCGGGCGATCCGCGCGCCTATGATGCGGTCACGGGAAGACTGGTGTGGCGCTTCCACACCGTGCCCAGGCCCGGCGAGCGCAATTTCGGCACCTGGGGCGATGGCTGGAAGAACCGATCCGGTCCCAGCGCCTGGGGCATGGTGTCGGTCGATGAAAAGACCGGCCTGGTTTTCGTGCCCACCGGCAATCCGGCCGACAGTTTCATCGGCGTCGACCGGCCGGGCGATAATCTCTATGCCAATTCCATCATCGCGCTGGACGCGATGACCGGCGCCTATCGCTGGCATTTCCAGACCGTGCATCACGACCTGTTCGACTATGACAATGCCACCGCGCCCGCGCTGGTCGATCTTGTGGTCAAGGGCCGCAAGGTGCCGGCCCTGGTGGCGGTAACCAAGCAGGGCCTGATATTTATCCTGGACCGGCGCACCGGACAGCCGGTGTTCGGCGTGGAAGAGCGTCCGGTGCCCGCCAGCACGCTGCCGGGCGAAAAGGCCTCGCCCACCCAGCCATTCCCCATCAAGCCGCCGCCGCTGGTCAAGATGGGCATGACGCGCGCCGACATCACCACGATCACCAGCGAAGCGCATGATTTCTGCGCCGCCGAATGGGACCGGCTGGGGTTGCGCGACACCGCGCCCTTTACCCCGCCGCGTCTTGGCGGCCCCAACCTGTTCGTGCCGGGCAATACCGGCGGGCTGGGCGGGGCCTGGGGCGGCGCATCGGTGAACCCGAAGACGGGCACCATCTTCGTCAACACCAACAATCTCCCCGCCTACAGCTATATCGTGAAGGCCGATGCCAATGATCCGCTGGCGGCGGGCCCTTACAAGGTCGACAAGGCCTATACCAAGCTGCTGGACCCGCGGGGGCTGCCCTGCCTTCAGCCTCCTTATGCCGAGATGGTGGCGATCGACGGCAACAGCGGTGACATCCTCTGGCGCCGTCCCCTGGGCAGCGCCGAGGTCTATGGCGACATCGGCAAGGACACGGGCTCGCCCAACCTGGGCGGCTCGCTGGCGACGGGGGGCGGGCTGGTGTTCATCGGCGCCACGGGCCTGGGCTATCTGGGCGCCGCGGTCGACCAGCCGGTGCTGCGCGCCTATGACGCCAGCGATGGCAGACAGGTGTGGAGCGCGCGCCTCTCCTCGCCGGCCGAGGCCAATCCCATGAGTTTCGTCGGCCGCAGTGGCCGGCAATATGTGGTGGTGGCCTCCAGCGGCGCGCCGCGGGCGC
>JBEHXB010000104.1:0-7610 GCA_048498895.1 Pseudomonadota bacterium | reverse complement strand
ACCCGCGGCGCCACCATCATCGAGAATTTCGATCCCTCCCTGCCGCTCGTGCTGGGCGACCATGACCAGTTGATCCAGGTCTTCCTCAACCTGGTGCGCAATGCCGCCGATGCGCTGCCCCAGACGGGCGGCGAGATCACCCTCACGACAGGCTACCGTCCGGGCGTGCGCTTCGGCTCCGGTCTTTCGGGTGAGCGCCTGTCGCTTCCGCTGGAAGTCACGGTGCGCGACAATGGCGCGGGCGTGCCCGCCGACCTGATGCCCCACATTTTCGATCCGTTCGTCACCACCAAGCTGCGCGGCTCGGGGCTTGGCCTGGCACTGGTGGCCAAGATCATCGGCGACCATGGCGGGGTGATCGAGTGTGAGTCCGTGCCGAGGCGCACAGTCTTCCGCGTGCTGCTGCCCAAGGCCCTGGCGGAGGAACAGTGATGGCCGCCACAATTCTTGTCTGCGACGATGACAGCGCCATCCGCACGGTCCTGAACCAGGCGCTGGGCCGGGCCGGCTATGACGTGCGCACCACCGGCACCGCGGCCGGCCTGTGGCGCTGGGCGGCCGCGGGCGAGGGCAACCTGGTCATCACCGACGTGGTGCTGCCCGACGAGTCCGGCTTCGACCTTCTGCCGCGCATCAAGCGCATTCGTCCTGACCTGCCCGTCCTGGTGATGAGCGCGCAGAACACGCTGCTGACCGCCATCACCGCCGCCGAGCGCGGTGCCTTCGAATACCTGCCCAAGCCGTTCGACCTGAAGGAGCTGATCCAGGTGGTGCAGCGCGCGCTCGCCAGCCCGGCGAACCGGCGCGACACCCAGCCCGACCCCGCCGAGGAACGGTTGCCCCTGATCGGCCGCTCGCCGGCGATGCAGGAGATCTACCGAGTCATCGCGCGTCTGACCCAGACCGACCTCACCGTGATGATCATGGGCGAGTCGGGTACCGGCAAGGAGCTGGTGGCCAGGGCGCTGCACGATTACGGCAAGCGCCGTCACGGCACCTTCGTCGCCGTCAACATGGCCGCGATTCCCAAGGAGCTGGTGGAGAGCGAACTCTTCGGCCATGAGCGCGGCGCCTTCACCGGCGCGACCAATCGGGGCGTGGGCCGTTTCGAGCAGGCCGAGGGCGGCACCCTGTTCCTGGACGAGATCGGCGACATGCCGCTGGAGGCGCAGACCCGCCTTCTGCGCGTGCTGCAGCAGGGCGAATACACCACCGTCGGCGGGCGCATGCCGATCAGGACCGATGTGCGCATCATCGCCGCCACCAACCGCGACCTGCGCCAGCTGATCAGCCAGGGCCTGTTCCGCGAGGACCTTTATTACCGCCTCAATGTCGTGCCGCTGCGCCTGCCGCCGCTGCGCGAGCGGGTGGAAGACATTCCCGATCTGGTCCGCCACTTCCTGCGCAAGGCCGAGGAGGAGGGCCTGCCGCACAAGACCCTAGACAATGAGGCGCTGGAGATACTCCGCCGCCATCGCTGGCCGGGCAATGTCCGCGAGCTGGAAAACCTGATCCGCCGCCTGGCAGTGCTGCATTCGGGCGATACCATCCTGGCCGGCGCCCTGGCTGCCGAACTGAGGGAACCGCCCAGGCCCATCGACGGCGAGGCGGCAGAAGAGCCGCGCTCGCTTTCCGCATCGGTGGAGCAGTATCTGACCCGCTATTTTCTCGCCCAGGGCGACAAGTTGCCCCCGCCCGGGGTCTATGACCGCATCGTGCAGGAAGTGGAGCGGCCGCTGATCTCCATTTGCCTGGCGGCGACGCGGGGCAACCAGATTCGCGCCGCCCAGCTTCTGGGCCTGAACCGCAACACGCTTCGCAAGAAGATCAGGGACCTTGGCCTGGAAATCATCCGTGGATTGCGGACCGAGGACGACATGGATGGCGGCCGCCAGCCCCGCCAGTAGCGCTCACTTTTTGCGACCGAAAGCCGGGATTGGCTGAAATTTACCCTAATTGCGCGGTATTCCGGCGATAATCAGTGTGCCGGAAATAACACGCAGCATTCTTGCAACACTTCGTGTCTCGGTTACACTCGCGTCAATTGGCCGACGCACGGGGGCGGGGAGCCGGCCTGCAAGGAAGTCTTGGTGAGCGAAGCATCGTTCCTGGAGAGGCGCGCCCCGTTGCGCTCGCTGTCACGGCCCAGCCAGTTGGCGCTGGGAGTGGGGGTGCTGGCGGCGCTGTCGGGCTGTGTCACCTATGCGCTGCTCACGGGGCTGACGCCCTTCGCGCCCACCCGCACGGGCCTGGCGGTCCTTCTCCTGCTGAACCTCTCGCTGGTGCTGACGCTGGGTGCCCTGATCGCCTGGCGCGTCGTGCGGCTGTGGGCCGAGCGCCGCTCTGGCCGTGCCGGCGCCAAGCTCCATGTACGGCTGGTGAGCTGGTTCTCGGCCATCGCCGTCGTGCCGGTGATCCTTGTCGCCATCTTCGCCGCGGTGACGCTTAACCTGGGACTCGAGGCCTGGTTCTCCGACCGGGTGAAGACCGCGCTGGGCAGCGCGGTGAACGTGGCCCAAGTCTATGTGAAGGAACATGAGACCTCCATCTACAACGACGTCAGCTATATCGCCGACTCCCTTCAAAGCGATCCCCAGCTGTTCGACGAGGAAAAGCATGTTCGCGCCGGGCGGCTGTTCGCCAAGCTTGGCACGGTCACCCAGAATCGCGGACTTCAGGCGGCCTATATTCTGGACGGCAAGGGTCGCATCCTGGGCTCCTCCAAGCTGCAGTCCGTAAAGGATCCGCCGCCGCCCAAACCGTCCGACATAGCCCAAGCCCGCGAAAGCGTGGTGCTGGACACGCCCGACAACGGCACGGTGACCGCGCTGGTGCGGCTTCAGGCGTTGAACGACGCCTATCTGGAAGTGGTGCGCGTCGTCGATCCCAAGGTGTTCGGCTATTACCTGCGCACCAAGGCGGCGGTGGGCGAATATAATCGCCTGGACCAGAACCGCTCGGAAGTGGCGCTGGTCTTTGCCGCGCTCTATGCGGTGGTGTCGCTTGCGATCCTGCTGGCGGCAATCTGGTTCGGCCTGTGGGCCGCCAACCGGCTGGTGCGTCCCATTTCCAGCCTGATCGACGCCGCCGAAAGAGTTTCGGAAGGCGACCTGTCGGCCCATGTCAACGTAACCGGCGACGATGACGAACTGGGCACCCTGGGCGAGGCCTTCAACCGCATGACCCAGCAACTCTCGGCGCAGCGCGAAGACCTGGTCGACGCCGGCCGTCAAATGGATATCCGCCGCCGCTTCACCGAAGCGGTGCTGTCGGGCGTCAGTGCCGGCGTGATCGGCCTGGACGGCGAAGGCCGCATCACCATCGTCAACCGCGCCGCGGCCCGCCTGCTGGATTCGGCGCCCGAGGACATGGAAGGCGCCCATTATGCCGAGATGATCCCGGAACTGTCGGGCCTGATCCGCCGCGCCATGGGCGAGCCGGTGGGCCGCGCCGGCGGCGAAGTCACCCTCAAGCGCGGCGGCAAGACGCGCACCCTCAGCGCCCAGGTTTCCGGCGAAGCCGCGGCCGAGAGTTTCGTCGTCACCTTCGACGACATCACCGACCTGGTCAGCGCCCAGCGTACCGCCGCCTGGGCCGATGTGGCCCGCCGCATCGCCCACGAAATCAAGAACCCGCTCACGCCCATCCAGCTTTCCGCCGAGCGCCTCAAGCGCAAATATTCCGGCGAGATCACATCCGACCCCGAAACCTTCCGGCAATGCACCGACACCATTGTGCGGCAGGTGGGCGATATCGGCCGCATGGTGGATGAATTTTCTTCCTTCGCCCGCATGCCCGCGCCCGTCATGCGCCGCGAAAACGCGCAGGAGCTGGTGCAGCAGGCGGTGTTCCTGCAGCGGGTCGCCAACCCCGCCATCACCTTCTCGACCAGCCTGCCGCGCGATCCGGTGCATTTCGAGGGCGATGGACGCCTGATTTCACAGGCCCTGACCAATGTGCTCAAGAACGCGGGCGAGGGCATCCAGGCCCGCATCGCCAGGGGCGACGACGAGCCCGGCCGCATCGAGATCGCCATCGTGCCCGGAGATCCAAAGGAGGGGGGCAGCACGTTCACCTATCGCATCACCGACAACGGCATCGGCCTGCCGCCCGAGCATCGCCATCGCCTGACCGAGCCTTATGTCACCACCCGCGCCAAGGGTACCGGCCTGGGGCTCGCCATCGTCCGCAAGATCATGGAAGACCATGGCGGCGATATCGCCCTGGCCGATGCCGAGGGCGGCGAGGGCGCGCAAGTCATCCTGACCTTCCCATTCAGCCAGAAACACGAGCCAGACCTGCAAAGCAAAGGACCTGAAGATGAGCAAGAACGGATCGCTGATCGCGTCTGAGGTTCTCATCGTCGATGACGAGGAGGACATCCGCGATCTGATCTCGGGGATCCTCAAGGACGAGGGCTATGCGACGCGCACGGCGGGTGATTCCGATTCCGCCCTGGCGGCGGTGCGCGCGCGCCGTCCCCAGCTGGTGATCCTGGACATCTGGCTGCAGGGCAGCAAGCTGGATGGAATCGAGGTGCTCGATGTCATCAAGCGCGAACATGCCGACCTGCCCGTGGTGATGATCTCCGGCCACGGCACGATCGAGACCGCTGTCTCCTCGATCAAGATGGGCGCCTATGACTTCATCGAAAAGCCGTTCAAGGCCGACCGTCTGCTGCATGTGGTGGAGCGGGCCCTGGAATCGGCGCGCCTCAAGCGCGAGATCCAGGAGCTGAAGCTCAAGTCCGGCGACGAGGGCGAACTGGTGGGTCAGTCGCCCACGATCACCCAGCTGCGCATGCTCATCGAAAAGATCGCGCCCACCAACAGCCGGGTGCTGATCTCCGGTCCCGCCGGCTCGGGCAAGGAAGTGGCGGCGCGCCTGATCCATGCCCGCTCGCGCCGTGCAGCCAACGCCTTTGTCGCCATCAACTGCGCCACCATGGAGCCCGACCGCCTGGAAGCCGAACTGTTCGGCGTCGAATCCGGCGAAGGCCCCCGCAAGACCGGCCTGTTCGAACTGGCGCACAACGGCACGCTTTATCTGGACGAAGTCGCCGACATGCCCCTTGAAACACAGGGGAAAATCCTGCGCGTGTTGATAGACCAGACCTTCACCCGCGTCGGCGGCCAGGGCCGGGTGCAGGTGGACGCGCGGGTGGTCTGCTCGACCACGCGCGACCTGCGTGCCGAAACCGAGGCCGGGCGTTTCCGCGAAGACCTTTACCACCGCCTCAACGTGGTGCCGCTGCGCGTGCCCTCGCTGGCAGAGCGGCGCGACGATATCCCGCTGTTGGTCACTCATTTTCTCAAGCGCCTGTCGGCCGCGGCGGGACTTCCGCTTCGCACCATCGGCGACGACGCCATGGCGGTCCTTCAAACCCATAGCTGGCCGGGCAATGTCCGCCAGTTGCGCAACATCGTGGAACGGCTGCTGATCCTGGCCGGCGATGACGTCACCGAGGCGGTGACCGCCGACCTTTTGCCCACCGATCTCGGGGGAGGTGTGGGCGGGGCCCGCAACGGCGACCTGGTGATCTCGCTGCCACTGCGCGAGGCGCGCGAAATCTTCGAGCGCGACTACCTGATGGCCCAGATAAACCGCTTCGGCGGCAATATCTCGCGCACCGCCGCCTTCATCGGCATGGAACGCTCGGCGTTGCACAGGAAACTCAAGTCGCTGGGCGTCGGCCCGTCCCAGGGCGTGCCGAACTAGGCCGCGGCCCGGCGTGAAAGAATGCATAACGTTCGCAAGCAAGGCGGAAGGGGAAGGACATATTCCTCCCGCACGATTGAATTGAGCAGGCTCACCTGATGAAGAAATGGAGCGACACGCGCGCGCCCGCGGGGCGCATCGCCTACGTCAACGGCCGCTACCTGCTGCATGGACAGGCGACGGTTCATATCGAGGACCGCGCGCTCCAGCTCGGCGACGGCATCTATGAGGTCACCAACGTCATCGGCCACCGGCTGATCGACGAGGACGCCCATCTGGACCGCATGGAACGTTCCCTGCGCGAGATCGGCATGGCGATGCCGATGGGCCGCGCCGCGCTGAAACTGGTCATGCGCGAACTGATCGCCCGCAACAGGATTGCCGATGGGTTTTTGTATTTGCAGGTGACGCGCGGCGCGGTCCGCCGGGACCATGTCCCGCCCAAGGACGGGCCCCGTCCCACCCTGATCATGACCATGCGCAGCCAGGACATGGCCGCGCTGGCGGAGCGGATGCGGCAGGGCATCGCCGTCGCCAGCCAGCCCGACATCCGCTGGGGACGGCGCGACATCAAGACGGTGCAGCTTCTGCCCAACCTGCTGGCCAAGCAGGCGGCCAAGGCTTCCGGTGCTTTCGAGGCCTGGCTGGTCGACCAGGACGGATTTGTGACCGAAGGTGCCTCGACCAACGCCTGGATCGTCGACAGGGACGGCGTCGTGATCACCCGCGATCTTTCCAACGCCATCCTGCCGGGGGTCACCCGCCGAATCATGCTGGAGGCCATGGCGGAAGCGCAGGTCAAAGTGGTGGAGCGCAAGTTCACCCTCGCCGAGGCCCTTGATGCGCGCGAGGCTTTCATCTCATCCGCCACCGGTGCCGCGGTGCCAGTTGTATCAATCGATGGCAAAATTATCGGAACGGGCGCACCGGGGCCGCTGGCGCGGCGGATTTACGACCTGTATGCCGTCCGCGCGGGCATAAAAACCGCCCGATGAGCGGATTTTCCCTTTCGCAAACGCAGCAATAGACTATTCTTGCCAACCAAGATGCTACCCGCGGACCCCACCGCGGAGCTGAAACAATGGGCCGACCCATGAGCGATAAACAACAGAACCTTCAGGACACCTTCCTCAACGCTGTCCGCAAGTCGAAGTCCGCCGTGACCATCTTCCTGGTCAATGGCGTCAAGCTTCAGGGCAACATCACCTGGTTTGACAATTTCTGCGTGCTGCTGCGCCGCGATGGCCAGTCCCAGCTGGTCTACAAGCACGCCATCTCGACCGTGATGCCGCTGGGCCCGATCCAGCTCCAGGACGAGCCGGTCGAGGGTTGATTTGACCGGACCCGGACTTGACGGGGCTTCCGCGGACACGACCGGTGCCGCGCGCGCCTTTGTGGTTCATGTCGAGCCCAAGGATCGCGCCGGCAGGCCTTTGCGCGACGCTCAGGCGCGCCTGGCCGAAGCGGTCGGCCTGACCGCGGCCATCCATCTGGACGTTGTGGAACAGCAGATCGCGCCGCTGGCACGGCCCGCGCCGGCGACATTGCTGGGCAGCGGCAAGGTGGCACAGATCGCAGCCCTGGCGCAGGACAAGAGCCCGGACGTCATCATCGTCAATGCCCATCTGTCTCCGGTGCAACAGCGCAACCTGGAGAAGGCCTGGAACAGCAAGGTGCTGGACCGCACCGCCGTGATCCTGGAGATTTTCGGCGAGCGCGCCGCCACGCGCGAAGGCCGCCTTCAGGTCGAACTGGCGCACCTGACGTATCAGCGCTCGCGGCTGGTGCGGTCTTGGACCCATCTGGAACGCCAGCGCGGCGGCTTCGGCTTCCTGGGCGGACCGGGCGAAACCCAGATCGAAACCGACCGCCGCCTGATCGGCGAGCGCATC
>JBEHXB010000103.1:0-7646 GCA_048498895.1 Pseudomonadota bacterium | reverse complement strand
GGATTCCGGCAAGGATTCCACGGCCGCGCCGCCGACAGCCGACTTGAAAACGGCAACCGCAGCGGACCTGAAACTGGCACCGCCGGCCGGCAACACCGTTCCCGGAACGCCGGATGACAGTGCACGGGCCGGCGCGACGCAGCCCGGCGGCACCAAGCCCGCTGCAAAGGACGATGCACGCGGTGCCGATGACGCCGGCAAGATCGCCCCGGCGGGCGCACAGGCGCAGACCGCGCCCCCCGACGCGGCCCCGGCGCAGCCTGCGGCCCAGGCGCCTACCGGCAGCGCCAACGCCGCTGTCATCGCCGCCGGCGCCACGCCCGCACCGGCACACCAGCCGACGGCCGCCGCGGTAGCGGCGGCGCCGATGCCGCAGCATCTGGATATAAGTCATCAGAATCCGCCGCCCAACATGGCCGCGCTGGGCATAGCCATCGCCACGCGCAGCCTGTCGGGTTCGCGCCAGTTCGACATTCGCCTGGATCCGCCGGAGCTGGGCCGGGTCGAGGTACGCCTGTCCATCGACGACACCGGCAAGGCCAGCGCGCATCTGTCCGCCGACCGGCAGCAGACGCTCGACCTTCTGCAGAAGGATTCTTCCGGCCTGACCCGCGCGCTGCGCGATGCCGGACTGAACGTGGCGCAGAACGGACTGAACTTTTCGCTGCGCCAGCAGAGCGGCGGCAGTGAAGGCCGCGGCTTTTCCGCCCGTGGCCGCGGCGGCGTCCAGTCGCTGGCAGCGGCAGCGCGCCTGAGTTCAACCCCCACCAGCATCCCGCTTTCCGGCACGGCCGCCCATGGCGTCGTGGACGGACGGCTCGACATCAGAGTTTGAGGCCAACCATGAGCGTTCCTCCCGTCACGTCCAACAGCAGCGCCGCCAGCACCGGCGCCGGCGCCAGCGATGCGATGAAGCAGCTGTCGGGCAATTTCGACACCTTCCTGACGCTGTTGACCACCCAGCTGAAGAACCAGGACCCCACCAGCCCGATGGACTCCAACCAGTTCACCCAGCAACTGGTGCAGTTCAGCCAGGTCGAGCAGCAGATCGACACCAATACCAACCTCAAGAGCCTGATCGCGCAGGGGACCACCCAGGCCGGAGCCATGGCCACCACCTATCTGGGCCACAAAGTCTCGGTGACCAACGGCCAGGCCTCGCTCGCGGACGGCGCCGCCGACTGGACCTACAACCTGCCCAGCACCGCCGCCGCCGCCACCCTGACGGTGACCAACGCCAGCAACAAGGTGGTGTGGACCGGGACGGGCGAAACCCAATCCGGCAACCACAGCTTCACCTGGAACGGCAAGGACAATAACGGCAACGCCCTGCCCGACGGCGCCTACAACCTCAACGTCGCGGCCAAGGACGCTGCGGGCAACGACATCACCGCCAGCGTCGCCAGCGCGGGCCAGGTCGGCCAGATCGACATGTCGAGCGGCACGCCACGACTGGTGATCGGAAACATGGAAGTGGGGATCGCCGACATCGCGGCGGTCGCCAACTGATTATTGAAGCCAACATCGGCGCCGAGAAGCGGCGTCACACCGAAGGAACGGCGGGCGAAGCCCAAAGCTCCCTGAAGGAATGAAACAATGTCTCTTTTCGGTTCTCTCAACATCGGCGTCGCCGGTCTTGCCGCCAACAGCGCGGCGCTGAGCGCCACCTCGTCCAACATCGCCAACGTCAACACCGTCGGCTACAAGGAAGCGACCACCAACTTCTCGACCTTCCTGAACTCCACGGGCCTGAGCGGCGGCGCCTCGGCCGGCGTCACCGCGGTGATCGGCCAGGACGTCACCAACCAGGGCCTGCCCATCACCACCTCCTCGCCCACCGATCTGTCGATCTCGGGCAACGGCTTCTTCGTGGTCTCTCCCAGCTCCGCCTCCTCGGTGCTGGAATATACCCGCGCCGGCAGTTTCACCCCCGACACCGATGGCAACCTGGTCAATGCGGCGGGCCTTTATCTGCGCGGCTGGGCGCTGGACAGCCAGGGCAAAATCCCCACCGACACCGGCAACCTGTCGCTGATCAACGTCTCCAGCGTGCTGGGCAAGGCCCAGGCCACCGACCATCTGGGCGTGCAGGCCAATCTTCAGTCCAGCGACGCCATCGTCGGCCCCTATACCGCGGGCGACATGGCGGCGGGCACGGTGACGCCGGAATTCCAGCGCACCATCAACGTCTATGACAGCCAGGGCGGCAGCCAGCCGCTGACCTTCTCTTTCGTCAAGACGGCGGCCAACACCTGGAACTACGAAGTGACCTATTCGGGCAATCCCGCCAACGTCTCGACCACCGGCTCGCTCTATTCGGGCACCATGTCGTTCAACTCCGACAGCTCGCTGGCCAATGCCGACACCGCGATCACGCCCGCCACCGGCACGATCGCGCTGACCATTCCCTGGAGCGGCTCGACCGGCCTGGCGGCCCAGACCATTTCCATCAACCTGGGTTCGGTTGGCGGTACCGGCGGCGTTACCCAGTATGACTCCACCTCGATCATGAATGCCTCGACCGTGGACGGATCGCCCTTCGGCAGCGTCACGGGCGTGACCGTCGCCAAGGACGGCACCGTGACGGCGCAGTTCTCCAACGGCCTGTCGCAGGACGTCTACAAGATCCCGGTGGCGACCTTCGCCAATCCCGACGGGCTCGCCCAGGTTTCGGGCAACGCCTATATCGCCAACAAGGCCTCGGGCGCGGCGAACATAAACGTCGCCAATTCCGGCTCGGCCGGCGGCGTCGCCAGCCAGTCGCTGGAGGGTTCGACCGTCGATCTGGCCGCCGAATTCACCAACCTGATCACCACCCAGCGGGCCTATTCCGCGTCGGCGCGCATCATCACCACCGTCGACCAGATGCTGCAGCAGCTGGAACAACTGCCGACCAACTGATGAACCCCGGGAAAGGCCCCTGAACCGGGCCTTTCCCGCAACACACAGATCAATTTGACGGAAAGTCTTATGCCTTCGTTTACCACGGTCTTTGGGCCTTTTTTAAACGCGTCGGCGCTAATTTTCCCGCAGGTTTGGTCGGGAGAATAAAATGGAAGAGCGCAAGGGACGCGTAAGCTACGTCATCGGGCCCGACGGGTCGCCGCTGACGCTTGCCGATCTGCCGCCGCCCTCGACCCGACGCTGGGTGATCCGCCGCAAGGCGGAAGTGGTCGCCGCCGTGCGCGGCGGCCTGCTCAGCCTGGACGATGCCTGCAAGCGCTATACGCTGACAGTGGAGGAATTCCTTGCCTGGCAGCACGCCATTGACCGTTTCGGTCTGGCCGGCCTTCGCGCGACGCGCGTGCAGCAGTACCGGAACTAGCCGAAGGCCGGATGGCACGTCGCGCGAAAACAAATCGGGCGGCGAATATCCGGCAGCGTCGCGCTTGAGAAACAGGGGACGGCCGGTCCGCGATCGCAAGCGACGCGACAGGCGCCCTCCAGCAGGTATCGCGTAAATAAGTCCTTAAGAGCGCGCGAGGAATTGCTTTTCAGAACGCGCGCACGCTTAAGCCAAATTTTACCCTACAGGCGGCAATGTTTGCCTAGCAGTAACCGGGGGCGGGGAGGTGCCTCCTTCGGTGTTGCCAGGAGGACAGGTCTTGCCGGATTTCTTCAAAGCAGTCGGAGCGGCGCGGTTCGGCGTCATGGCCGGTGTGGCCGCCGTCCTGACTGCATTCTTTCTCTATATAGCCGGCGCCATCACCGAGCCGCCCAAGACCATCCTGTTCTCCGGGCTGGAGGCGCGCGATGCCGCCCAGGTCACAGCCAAGCTTGACGCCATGGCGGTCAAGTATGACGTCAAGGACGGCGGCACGGTGCTGGTGCCCGCGGACCAGGTGACCAAGCTGCGCATGGCGCTGGCGCAGGACAATCTGCCCGCCGCCGGCATCGGCTATGAGATATTCGACAAATCGGACGCTTTCGGCACCACCGCCTTCGTCCAGAACATCAACCGGCTGCGCGCGCTGGAAGGCGAGCTGGCACGTTCGATCCAGACCATCGACGGCATCCAGGCCGCCCGCGTGCACCTGGTGATCCCCGAGCGGCAGATCTTCAGCCGCGACGACCAGCAGCCTTCCGCGAGCGTGGTGCTGAAGACCAGCGGCCGGCTTGACCGCGGCCAGGTCGGCGCCATCCAGCATCTTGTGGCTGCCGCGGTTTCGTCCCTGACGGCCGACCGCGTCGCGATCGTCGACGACCACGGCAATCTTCTGGCCGGCGGCGACGACAAATCCGGTCCCAACGCCATGGCGCGCGGCCAGGATGAAGACACCACCAATTACGAGAACAATCTGCGCCAGCGCATCGAATCCATCGTCGCCAGCGTGGTGGGGCCGGGCCATGTCCAGGTTCAGGTCGCGGCCGACATCAACTACAACCACACCCAGACCACCAGCGAGACCTACGATCCCGACAGCAAGGTGGTGCGCTCGACCCAGACGGTGGAGCAGAACGCCTCGGACAACAGCGGCAGCACCACGAACGCGGTTTCCGTCTCCACCGCCCTGCCGGGCGGCGCCACGCCGTCCGCCGGCGGCGACAACAGCCGCTCCACCTCGGGCCGCACCGAGGAGACCACCAATTACGAGATTTCCAAGAAGGTCACCACCTCTACCGTTGACGGTGGCGATGTCAGGAAACTGTCGGTCGCCGTCGTGGTCGACGGCACCACCGCGGGCGAGGGCGCCGGCACATACAAGCCGCGCAGCGCCGCCGAGATGGCGCAGATCACCGCGCTGGTGAAGTCCGCGATGGGCTTCGACCAGGCGCGCGGCGACCAGGTGCAGGTCTCCAACATGCAGTTCGCCCGCGTCGACACGCTGGAAGGCACGCCCGCGCCAAAGCCGCTTCTGGGCCTCGACAGCGCCTACTGGTTCAAGATCATCGAGGCGGCGATCATGTGCCTGACCGCCCTTCTGATCGGCCTTTTCGTCGCCCGCCCGCTGATCAACCGCATGTTCGCGCCCCTGGCAGCCCTCCAGCCCGGCCAGCCTGCCCAGATTGCCGGCAGCGCCCCGGTGGCCGGAAGCCTGCCCGCCCCCGGCCCCGGCGCACAGATGGATTCCGCAATGGCCGCCCTGCCCGCGCCGGCGCCGCATCCCACCATCGACACCAGCCGCATCGATGGCCAGGTGCGTGAATCGGCCATCCGCAAAGTCGGCGAGGTGGTCGAAGCCCATCCCGAGGAAGCACTGGCCATCATCCGCACCTGGCTGCACCAGCCCGCCTGACATCAGAGACTGAAAATGGCCAAGCCCGCCAAAGCCAACGTCAAGGAAGACATGCGCAGCCTCACCGGCGCGGAGCGTGCCGCCATCATCATGCTGTCGCTGGGCGAGGAACATTCCGCAAGGATCTGGCAGCTGATGGACGAGGACGAGATCAAGGAGGTCTCGCAGATCATGTCCAACCTGGGCACGGTCTCGTCCACGCTGGTGGAGAAGCTGCTGGTGGACTTCGTCTCGCAGATGTCGGGCACCGGCTCGCTGATGGGCTCCTATGAATCCACCGAACGGCTGCTCGTCGGAATCCTGCCGCCCGAGAGGGTTTCCACCATCATGGAGGAAATCCGCGGCCCGGCCGGCCGCACCATGTGGGACAAGCTGGGCAACGTGAACGAGACGGTGCTGGCCAACTACCTCAAGAACGAATACCCCCAGACCGTTTCGGTGGTGCTGTCCAAGATCAAGCCGGAACATGCCGCCCGCGTGCTGGGCGCCCTGCCCGAGGAATTCGCCCTGGAAGTGGTGCAGCGCATGCTGCGCATGGAAAGCGTGCAGAAGGACATCCTGGACAAGGTCGAACAGACCCTGCGCGTGGAATTCATGTCGAACCTGGCGCGCACCGCCAAGCGCGACGCGCATGAACAGATGGCGGAAATCTTCAACAATTTCGACCGTCAGACCGAAAGCCGGTTCATCACCGCGCTGGAAGAACGTTCGCGCGACAGTGCCGAGCGCATCAAGGCGCTGATGTTCACCTTCGAGGATCTGGGCAAGCTGGATCCCGGCTCGATCCAGACGCTGCTGCGCAATGTGGAGAAGGACAAGCTGGCCCTGGCGCTGAAGGGCGCCACCGACGGCCTGCGGGATGTCTTCTTCTCGAACATGAGCGAGCGCGCCGGCAAGATCCTGCGCGACGACATGGAAGCGATGGGCCCGGTGCGCCTGAAGGATGTCGACGAGGCGCAGATGCGCATGGTCAACGTCGCCAAGGATCTGGCCAACAAGGGCGAAATCATGATCGCCGGCGGCAGCGGCGAAGACGAGCTGGTGTACTGATGACCAAGAACGCCGCGAAATTCACCTTCGACACCGAATTCCTGCCGGAGGGCGACCGCGTCGCCCCCACCGCCAAGGCCCGCCAGCGCCGCACCATGACCAACGAGGAGTTGGAGGCAATGGCCGAGAGCGCCCGGCGCGAGGGCGAATTCGCGGCCTCGGCCCGCGCCGCCGAACAGCTGGACCGCACCATCGCCGCGCTGACATTGTCGCTGCGCGCCGTGCTGGACACCAGTCACGCCCAGATCGAGGCCGTGCGCGCCGAAGCCGCCGAGATCGCCCTGGCGATGGCCAGAAAGATCGCCCCGGCCGCCCTGGCCGCGCTTCCCGTCGACGATGTCGAGATGGCGCTGCGCCAGGCCATGCACCAGGCCATCATCGAGCCGCGCATCACCCTGCGCGCCGCCCCCGACGTGGTTGAGGCACTCGCCCCGCGCGTGGATTCCATCGCCCATGAAGAGGGCTATGACGGCCGGGTGCTGCTGGCCGCCGATCCCGCCATGCGGGGCGCCGACTGCCGCATCGAATGGCGCGGCGGCGGCGCCGAACGCAGCGAGGCGGTCATCGAAGAAGCGCTGAGCAGGCTGATTGCCAACCGTTTTCCTCACCACGACCTGAAAGGATAAGTCCATGGCGACCGACAATGTCGATCTGCCCGATCTCTCCGGCGAAAATGCCGGCGCCGCGCCCGCCCTGCTGAACAACGAGGCGCAGGCCGAAGCCGCGCCCAAGCATATCGCCCAGGACCTGGAAGCGGTGTTCGACGTGCCGGTCACGGTCTCGGCCGTGCTGGGCAAGTCGGCGATGGAGGTCAGCCAGCTGCTGAAGCTGGGCAAGGGCACCATCGTCGAGCTGGATCGCAAGGTCGGCGAGGCCATCGACATCTATGTGAATGACCGGCTGGTGGCGCGCGGCGAGGTGGTGCTGGTCGAGGACCGGCTGGGCGTGACCATGACGGAAATCATCAAGGCCGGACAGTCGTAACGGGTTCATCCCCATGCTTCGACAAGCTCAGCATGGGGCATTTGGTTTTTCTCCTCGCCTGCCGAAGGGCGAAGGGTGAGGAAGCAGGAGAAATAAGATGCGTCTTCTCATCGTCGGCGGACTTCAGGGCCAGATCGGCCTTGCCACCAAGATCGCGATGGACAAGGGGGCCAAGGTCACCCATGCCGGCAGCATCGACCAGGCGCTGTCCACCCTGCGCGGCGGGGCGGGCGCCGACCTGGTGTTCTGCGATGTGTCGCTTGAGATCGGCGCGCTGGTGCGCGGCCTTGCCGCCGAGCGCATCTGCACCCCGGTCGTGGCCTGCGGCATCGGCACCGACACCAGCCGCGCGGTGGCGGCCATTCGCGCGGGCGC
>JBEHXB010000102.1:0-7646 GCA_048498895.1 Pseudomonadota bacterium | reverse complement strand
GCAATTCCGCCTTGAGCCCCGCGGCATGGACGGCGATAGTCCCCGCGATTTTCAAGCGTTCTCAACTCCTTTCGGCGCTTCCCAGGAAGTGTCCGTTCGATCGAGGTTTCAATGGGCCAGGAAAAACCCAAATTCGATAAATCTTGCCTTCCCAGCCGCCACGTGACGGAAGGCCCCGAAAGGGCTCCACACCGCTCCTACTATTATGCCATGGGGTTGACGGAGAAGGAGATCCACCAACCCTTCGTCGGCGTGGCAAGCTGCTGGAACGAGGCGGCACCCTGCAACATCGCGCTGATGCGTCAGGCCCAGTCTGCCAAGAAAGGCGTGAAGGCCACCGGTGGCACGCCACGCGAATTCTGTACCATCACCGTCACCGACGGCATCGCCATGGGCCACGAAGGCATGCGCTCCTCGCTGGTGTCGCGCGAGGTGATCGCGGATTCGGTGGAGCTTACCATGCGCGGCCACTGCTATGATGCGCTGGTGGGCCTGGCGGGCTGCGACAAGAGCCTGCCGGGCATGATGATGGCCATGCTGCGGCTGAATGTACCGTCGGTTTTCCTGTACGGCGGCTCGATCATGCCGGGCCGCTTCCACGGCAAGGACGTGACGGTGGTCGATGTGTTCGAAGGTGTGGGCGAATTCAGCGCCGGCAAGATGCCCGAAAGCGAGCTGTGTGAGCTGGAGAAGGTTGCCTGTCCGGGGGCAGGCGCCTGCGGCGGCCAGTTCACGGCCAACACAATGGCCACGGTGGCCGAGGCCATCGGCCTGGCGCTGCCTTATTCTTCGGGTCCCCCGGCCGAGATTTTGGAGCGCGACGACTTCGCCTACAAGGCGGGCGAAACCGTGATGAACCTGCTGGCAGCCAACCTGCGGCCGCGCGACATCTGCACCCGGAAGGCGTTCGAGAACGCCGCCATGGTGGTGGCGGCTTCGGGCGGATCGACCAATGCGGCGCTGCACCTGCCTGCGATGGCCAATGAGGCGGGCATCAAGTTCGACCTTTTCGATGTCGCGGAAATCTTCAAGAAGACGCCCTACATCGCCTCGATGAAGCCGGGCGGAAAATATGTGGCCAAGGACCTGTGGGAAGCCGGCGGCGTGCCCATGCTGATGCGCGCACTGCTGGACGCGGGCCTGTTGCATGGCGATTGCGTGACCGTCACCGGCAGGACGGTGGCCGAGAATCTGAAAGACCTGGTGTTCAATCCCGATCAGAAGGTGATTGTGCCGGTGAACAAGGCGCTGGCCCCCACCGGCGGCGTGGTCGGCCTGAAGGGCAATCTGGCCCCCGAAGGGGCGATCGTGAAAATCGCCGGCCTCAAGCACGTCAAACACCGTGGACCTGCCCGCGTTTTCGACTGTGAGGAAGACGCCTTTGCGGCGGTCGAGAAGCGCGACTACAGGGAAGGCGACGTGATCGTGATCCGCTGGGAAGGACCCAAAGGCGGCCCTGGCATGCGCGAGATGCTCTCGACCACCGCGGCGCTGTACGGGCAGGGGGTGGAGAATATCGCGCTCCTGACCGACGGGCGATTCAGCGGCGGCACGCGCGGCCTCTGTGTGGGCCATGTCGGCCCCGAGGCTGCCGACATGGGCCCCATCGGACTATTGAAGGACGGCGATATCATCGTGATCGACGCAGAGACCGGCGAGTTGAAGGTCGAACTGTCGGACGCGGAACTGGAAGCACGCAAGAAAGACTTCAAGGTCAAGCCAGCCGGCTACAGGACCGGGGCGCTGGCGCGCTATGCGAAAAATGTCGGCGCGGCGCGCTATGGCGCGCTCACCACGCCCGGCGCCGACCAGGAAGTGCGTTGCTACGCCGACATCTGACCGCCGTTTCGGGCCAACATCTTTTCGATTCGCCGGTCCGGCACCAGCCAGGTCAGCGCCACGATGAGATAGAAGCCCAGGCCGACCCAGGGCGTGAACAGCGATAAGCCGATCCCCGCCGCATAAAGGACGGGCGAAATATTGGCTTTGATATCGCGGCCCAGAACCTGGCGCATAGGCGAGTCCGGACCCTGCATGTGAATGATCACACGCTGCATTAGCCACCAGGCCAGCGCCGGCATGAACAGCGCGATGCCATAGACGGCGGTGGGGACGGGCGCGAATCCGGTCTCACCCATCCACGCGGTGGCGAAGGGAACCAGCGACAGCCAGAACAGCAGGCCGAAATTGGCCCAAAGCACCGCGCCGTTCACGTAATGGACCAGGTGGAAATAGTGGTGATGGTTGTTCCAGTAGATCGCCACATAGGCAAAGCTCAGGGCATAAGCCAGGAAGGTGTGCCAGGAACCGGCCAGCGCCTCCAGCGTGGGGTGCTCGGGCATTTTCAGCTCCAGCACCATGATGGTGATGATGATGGCGGTGACGCCATCTGTCATGGCCAGCAGCCGTTCCTTGCCCACGCCCGATTCTCCGATGCCCTGGCGATGCTAGAGCAATTTTGGGATCCTTTGAATCGCGAACCTGTTCCCGTTCCTCGAGTCATCGCGCTTGCGCTATTGATCATGGCTGATCGCCACCTTGCCGGGGCCCGGCCGCAAATGCGCTGTTATCACCAGGCAATCCGGCCGATTTGGGCTCCCGTGCGGCCGAAGGTGGCTTGCCCCGGTGCTCATGGACGGTAATCTCATGCAGGTCGTCTGGATCAAGTGGGCGGGGATATGCGGAAAATCCTGAACCTGGCGTTGGGCTTGTTGCCGGCCGCGGTCCTGCCGGCTTTGGGAGGGGGCCGGCATGGCAGTCATGGAGCCTTTGCGCCGGCAGACGTGAAATAAGCCATGACAAGTGCGGACCAGACCCCGGCGGACAAGGCCCGCTGGACCGGCTTCGCGATCGCGCTGGCGGCCGGAACGCTGTTCGGCGTCGGCGGCACCTTCGGCCAGTTTCTGTTCCAGCATCGGGGGGTTGAACTGGATTGGCTGGTGACGGTGCGCTTGCTGGCATCGGGAAGCGCGCTGCTGCTGCTGTCGGCGGTGCGTGACGGCCACAGGGTGCTGGCGCCCTGGCGCACCCGCCACGACGCCATCCAGCTTCTGCTGTTCGGCATCTTCGGGATGCTCGCGGTACAGTACACCTATTTTGCCGCCATCCACGCTTCCAACACCGCCACCGCAACGGTGCTGCAATATACCGGCCCCGCGATGATTGCCGTGTGGCTGGCACTTACCAGTCGGCGTTGGCCCTCGCCACGAGAATTGGCGGCCATCGCGCTTGCGCTGGCCGGTACCTATCTGCTGGTGACGCATGGGCGCACCGGTGTGCTTTCCATCTCGGTGCTCGCCCTGTTCTGGGGTCTGGCCTCGGCGGTGGCGGCGGCATTCAACTCGTTGCAGCCGGTGGGGCTGCTGCATCGCTACAAGGCTTCCCACATCACGGGATGGGGCATGTTGATCGGCGGCCTGGCGCTGAGTTTTCGACACCAGCCCTGGGACATCGCCGGCGAGTGGGATGCCATCGCCATTGGATTTCTGTTGTTCATCTTCGTCTTCGGCACCCTCCTGTCCTTCTATTTCTACCTCAAGGCGGTTCGCCTGATCGGAGCGCAGAAGACCAGCCTGCTCTCCTGCGCTGAGCCCTTTGCCGCTGCGGTTCTGGCGGTGCTGTGGCTGGGCGTGCGCTGGACCTTGATGGACTGGCTGGGGGCTGCGCTGGTGCTGGCCACCATCTTTCTTCTGGCGCGCGCCAAGCCGGAGGAAAAGCTTCTGGCAGAGGTCACCGGTGACATCCGCGCCCACTAGGGCCCTTCCGCCGGCTTTCGACACCGGCGTTGCGGCCGATCAGCTAGAGTGCACGGACGGACTCGGCAATCAGGTTCTCGGCCTTCGCCGAATCCGTCACGATTCCGCTCAGGGTCAGGAAGGGGTGGATCATGCCGGCGAAGCAGACATGCCTTACCGCCACGTTCGCCGCCGCCAACCGGTCGGCATAGGCGGTACACTCGTCCACCAGCGGATCGAATTCGGCGCTGATCACCAAGGCGGGCGGCTGGCCTTTCAGGTCGGGCCGCAGGATCGGTGAGGCGCGCGGGTCCAGCCGGTCGGCGGGGTCAGGCACATAATTGTCGATGAACCAGTGCAGCGCCTTTGTGGTCAGCATATAGCCGCTGGCATTGCGTTCATGGGACGGATACTGCCGACTCATGTCGGTCATGGGATAGATCAAAACTTGCAGCGCCACGGGTAATTCGCCGCCGTCCTGTGCCATCTGCGATACCACGGCCGCCAGGTTGCCTCCGGCGCTGTCGCCGGCCAGGACCAGCCGGCGAGAATCGATATTCAGGCGGCTGGCGTTGCGCGACGCCCACAGCGCGGCGGCATAGGCATCTTCGACGGCGCCGGGGAACTGGGTTTCCGGCGCCAGCCGGTATCCAACAGACAGCACCGCGCATCCGGACTTCACCGCCAGCCGGCGGCAAGTCGTATCGTACAACTCCAGCGTGCCCAACATGAAGCCGCCGCCATGATAGTAGACCATGACTGGGCAGGGTACCGGGTCCTTGGTGGGACGATAGAAGCGGCAGGGCAGGGGTCCGTAATCGGTGGGGATCGCCAGTTCGTAAGTGATGGCGACTGCGGGCTTTTCCGCGAGCAGCCTCAGGCGGCTTTCGCTGTAGACCGCGCGCAGGCGCGATGGCGGCAGATCGGCGGGCAGGTCGCCCGCTATGCGGATGGCTTCAACGGCTTCCGGATGCAGCGGCATGATGGTCCCCCCGGGGCCAGCATAGCGCCGACTGTGCCGTTGCGCACGCTGGTATCGTTATCACCGCTGATTTATGGTGTGTACCGGAGACGCTGGGGAATGTCATGAAACGGATCTGCCTGGTCACGTTGGCGCTGACGGGCTCCACGGCGCTGGCCGCCGTCCCACGGCCAGCCATCACCGGTGTCTCCCATATCGCAGTTTATGCCACCGATCCGGCAAGGGCCGAGCACTTCTACACCCACAATCTGGGCGCGACGAAGCGGCCCGACCCGGAGAATCCTGCCGGCGCACGCTATTATTTCAGTCCGCTGCAGTATGTGGAGGTGCTGCCGTTGCCCGCCAGCGCAGGCCTGAACCGGCTCGATCATGTCGCGTTCAACACGGCGGATGCGGAGGGCCTGCGCCGCTTTCTGGCGGCACGAAAGATTTCCGTGCCCAAATCCGTCACCAAGGACGCGGACGGCAGCCGGCGGTTCATGATCAGGGACCCGGAAGATCACGCGATTGAATTCGTCCAGCCGCCCGCACTGTCCGCGGCGATCGCTGATGGCGGACTGTCCAACCACATCATTCACGTTGGCTTTGTCATTCACGACCGTGCCAAGGAAGACAGCTTCTTCCGCGCGGTGCTGGGCTTTCGTCCTTACTGGTATGGCGGAATGCAGGAAGACGGACCGCCAACCTGGGTATCGCAGCAGGTGCCAGAGGGAACCGATTGGCTGGAATACATGATCACCGACAAGAATCTGACCCAGGCGCAAATGGGTGTGTTGAATCATTTCTCGCTGGGCGTTCCCAACATGGAAGCAGCCTATACGCGCCTGTGGAATGACAACCGGCTGGACGGGCAAGTGGATGCACACGGTCAGCAATTCGTCCCCAAGATCGGGCGCGATGCCAAGTGGCAGCTCAACCTGCTCGATCCCGACGGCACCCGCGCCGAGGTGATGGAGTTACATGCCATCGGCAGGCCCTGCTGTTCGCCCTTCACGGCATCGGACCCCACGCAATGAGGTTGCTGCTGCTGGCATTGATGCTGCTGTGGAATGGCCCCGCGATGGCGGCGCCCATCAAGGTCATGGTCCTGGACGGTGAAAGCGCTGCTGCCTACCACGATTGGCCGCTGACGTCGAAGATCATGAAGCGCGAGCTGGAAGATGCGGGCATCTTTGATGTTACTGTGGTCAGCGCCCCACGCTCGGACAGCACCGCCATTGCAGACTTTGATCCGGGCTTCGACAAATATCAGGTCGTCGTCTGGAATTACGATGCGCCGGACTGGCCGCAGCCCCTGAAGGATAAATTCGAAGCTTATATGAAGAGTGGCGGCGGGCTTGTCGTGGTGCACGCCGCCGACAATGCCTTTCCCGATTGGCCTGCCTGGAATGAAATGACCGGACTGGGTGGATGGCGCGGCCGCGATGCGCTGGCCGGGCCGCACTGGTTTTATGACAATGGCAAAGTGACGTCAGATGTTGCGCCCGGCGCGGCCGGCATGCATGGCAAGCGGCTGCCATTCCGCATTACATCCCGCGCGCCAGATCATCCCGTCTTGCGCGGATTGCCGGACAGCTGGATGCACATGGGTGATGAGCTGTACTCGCGTTTGCGCGGCCCCGGCCAAAACATGACGATACTGGCGACCGCCTGGTCCGATCCCGCCAACCGCGGCAGCGGCCATGACGAGCCCATGCTGATGGCGCTGACTTTCGGAAAGGGGCGCATCTTCCACACCACGCTGGGTCATGATGCCTGGGCCCTGTCATGTGTCGGCTTCATCACCACCTTCCAGCGCGGCACCGAGTGGGCCGCCACCGGTCGTGTCACACAGAAAGTACCGAAGAATTTTCCCACCGCCGACGTGGTCAGCTATCGCGCCGATCTGGCGGCCATGGATCCGGCCGTCGCGGCGAATGGCAGGTAATCAGCACTGGCCCAGCCGCGCGGCCATCAGAAATGCCTGGATCATTGCCGCGGGATTGGCCTTGCCGGTCCCGGCGATATCGAATGCGGTGCCGTGCGCCGGCGTGGTGATCGGCACCGGCAGTCCGCCCTGAACTGTCACGCCGCGTTCGAATCCCATCAGCTTGACCGCCACCTGGCCCTGGTCGTGATACATGGTGACGATGGCGTCCAGCTTGCCGTCGCGCGCCTTCAGGAAGATCGTGTCGGCCGGGTAGGGGCCTTCGATCGGCAGTCCTTCGTCATTCAACGCTTTGGCGGCCGGCGCGATGATGTCGATCTCCTCGCGGCCGCAGGTACCTCCCTCTCCGCCGTGGGGATTGAGCGCAGCCACCGCCACGCGCGGTGCCGCGAACCCGGCGCGCTTGAGCGTGGAGTAGGTCAGGCGCGCCGCCGCCTTGATGCGGTCCGGGGTGATGTACTTGACTACTTCGGCCAGCGGTACATGACTGGATATGCGCGACGTCCACAGCGAGCCCAGGGTATTGAACTCGCAGAAATATCCCGTCACACCCAGCCGGTCGGCGAAATAGTGCAGCTCATCCTCGAACTGCATGCCACCCAGCTTCATCGCCTGCTTGTTCAGCGGAGCGAAGCAGATGGCGTCGATCTCGCCGCGCTGCGCCGCTTCCAGGCTGGCATCCAGCGCCGCGCGCGCACCCGCGCCGGCCGCTTGCGTGACCTGGGCGGGAAGAACATCGGATTGCGCCACGGTATCCAGTGGCAGGAACAGGATGTCGCCAACGGCGTCGCGCGCGGTGGCGAAGTCCGCGACACGCACCACCGGGATGGATATCCCTGCGATCTCGCGGCCTTCGGTCAAGGCCCAGTCATCGCCAACCAGCAGCAGGCGCGCCGTGCGCCGGGCCTCGGTATCGGCGGCCAACCTGGTCACCAGTTCCGGCCCGATGCCTGAGACATCGCCAAAGGTTACGGCAACAAGAGGTCTGGACATTTCCCTTCCC
>JBEHXB010000101.1:0-7669 GCA_048498895.1 Pseudomonadota bacterium | reverse complement strand
CGGGAAGCGGACCGAACCCACCATCCAGCCCTGCGGTGTGTGCGAGCCCTGTGTCTCCATTTCCGAAAGCCGCAATGTCGATGTGCAGGAGATGGACGCCGCCAGCCGCACCGGCATCGACGACATCCGCGAGATCATCGAAGGCGTGCGCTATGCTCCGGTGGCGGCGCGCTACAAGGTCTACATCATTGACGAAGTGCACATGCTGTCCAAGCAGGCCTTCAACGGCCTGCTCAAGACGCTGGAAGAGCCGCCGCCGCATGTGAAGTTCATCTTCGCCACCACCGAAATCCGGAAAGTTCCGGTCACCGTGCTGTCGCGCTGCCAGCGCTTCGACCTGCGCCGCATCGATTCCGCCGAGCTGGCGGCCTATCTGGCGACGCTCGCCAAGAAAGAGGCGGTCGAGGTCGAGGAGGACGCCCTGGCGCTGATCGCGCGCGCCGCCGAAGGCTCGGCCCGCGACTCGCTCTCGCTGCTCGATCAGGCCATCGCCCACGGTGAGGGCGGCACGATCACGGCGCAAACGGTGCGCGCCATGCTGGGCCTGGCCGATCGTGGCCGGGTGCTGGACATTTTCGAGAAGTTGATGGGCGGCGACATCCCCGGCGCGCTGGCTGATCTCAAGACGCTGTATGATGCCGGTGCCGAACCCCTGGCGGTGATCCAGGATTTGCTGGAGACCGTGCATTTCCTGACCCGGCTGAAGGTAGCACCGGATGCCCAGGGCTTTTTCGACGGCGGGTCGGACGAAGCAAGGCGCGCCGCCGCCTTGGCGGGCAAGCTGTCCGTCGCTTCTCTCACCCGCGCCTGGCAGATCCTGATGAAGGGCTTGTTCGAGGTGCGCGACGCCGCCCGTCCGATTCTGGCCTGCGAGATGGTGCTGATCCGCCTGGCCTATGCCGCCGAACTGCCGCCCACCGACAAGCTGGTGAAGGACCTGATGGAGGGCGGCGCAGCGCCCGCGCCGCGTAGCGGAGCAGCATCGTCTTCGCCTGCGCCATCGCGCGGCCCCTCCGCCTCACTGTCGGCGTCGCCCGCCCGCGCCGCCCAGCCCGCCGTCATGCCCGAAGGCGCGCCCACCTTGCGCACGCTGGAAGACATCGTCGCGCTGGCCGCCGCCAACAACGCGCCCATCCTGAAGGTGGCGCTGGAGAATTATGTGCATCTGGTGCGGCTGGAAGCAGGGCATCTGGAGTTTCGCCCCCATGCGCGCGCGCCGCGCACCCTGGCCGGTGACCTGCAGCAGAAGCTGAAAGACTGGACCGGCATGCGCTGGAGCGTCGCCATCGCGCGCGAGGGCGGCGCCCCCACGCTGGCGGAACAGAAGCAGGCGGCCAAGGCCGCTGCCCACGACAGCGCCGCGCAATTGCCGATGGTGCGCGCGGTGCTGGACCGGTTTCCCGGTGCCGAAATCAGGGAAGTGCGCCCGGTCGCCCAGGACGACATCGCCGCCGCCATGCCCGACAGCGACAGCGATTCCGACAGCTGATGGCGACAGGCTCCGAAATCGAGCGGCTGATCCAGTTGCTGGCCCGGCTGCCGGGACTGGGCCCCCGTTCGGCCCGGCGCGCCGCGCTGGTGCTTTTGAAGAAGCGCGACGTGCTGCTGGAGCCGCTGGCCCAGGCGATGCAGGACGCCGCCGCCGCGATTCAACCCTGCGCCATCTGCGGCAATCTCGATACCGTCAGCCCCTGTTCCATCTGCACCGACCAGCGGCGCGATCCACACCTGCTTTGTGTGGTGGAGGATGTCGCCGACCTGTGGGCGCTGGAGCGGGCAGGGGTGTTCCGCGGCCGTTACCAGGTGCTGGGCGGCGCTCTTTCGGCGCTGGATGGCGTCACGCCCGAACGGCTGAACGTTGCCGCGCTGCTGGAGCGTGTCTCCTCCGATAAAGAGGGACAGGGCATAGAAGAAGTGATCCTGGCGATGAACGCCACCGTCGAAGGCCAGACCACGGCGCATTATCTGATGGACCTGCTGGAAGACAAAGGCCTGAAGGTCACGCGCCTGGCCCATGGCGTACCGGTGGGCGGCGAGCTGGATTACCTGGACGAAGGCACGCTTTCGGCCGCGTTCAAGGCGCGGCGCGGATTCTAGGGCTTCGCAGAGCCCGCTACCCAACTGTGAGGACGCCGCCGCCGGCACCCATACCCTAATTTATGTGGGGCTTACCACGCGGTGTAGAATGTCTGACGCGTTTGCGGCTTTCCGGGCTCGCCTCGGGAGAGGCCGATAGAAATGCTTCCGCGCGTGCGGCGCCGGCCTCTGGCTTGCCTGGCGTTCCTGACAGTTGCGGCGGGCACTTGCCTCGCGGCGCCGGCTGCCGCCGTCTCACTCCAGGGCGCGCTTGCCGCCGCCTACCAGACCAATCCGCAGCTCATGGCCGCGCGGGCGCGCCTGCGGGCGACCGATGAAGGCGTCGCGCTGGCAACCGCCCAGACGCGGCCAAGCATAAGCGCATCCGGCTCCTATGGCGTCAGCCAGGGCAGCGTTACCGGCATAGGGTCGGCTTTCAACAGTCATCCCCTGGTGGGACAGGTCACCATAACCCAGCCGATCTATTACGGCGGGCGGATCAGCGCCGGGATAAGCCGCGCCAAGGCGGACGTCGATGCCGGCCGCGAAGATCTCACGCTCGCCGAACAATCCGTCCTGCTGGATGCGACGCAGGCATATATGGATGTCATAAGGGATGAGGCCGTCGTCAGGCTCAACCAAGATTATGTGCGCACGCTGCAAGGCAGGCTTGACGCCGTGCAGACCCAGCACGATGCCGGCATGGTCACGCGCACCGACGTCGACCAGGCCCGGGCGCGGCTTTCGCAGGCCAAGGCGGGAGCGGCATCCGCAGAGTTGCAATTGTCGGTCAGCCGGACGGCATTTGAGACGGTGACAGGTCTGCCCGCCGTGGCGCTCGACGACGTGATTGCCCCGCCATCCCTGCCCGCCTCCCGCGAAGCGGCGATTGCCGTCGCGGTGGGCGACAGTCCCATCCTGACGCGCGCGCGGGCCCAGGCCCGGTCGTCAGACTATATGGTGGACGAAGCCATCGGCGCCATGCTGCCGCAATTTTCCCTGTCCGCGCAGTATCAGTATCTGCGCGACGCCGCTGGAACCAACATCTATGCGACCAGCGGCGTTCAGCAAAACATGGCGGTCCTGGGTCAACTGACCATCCCGATCTATCAGGGTGGCGGCGAGGAAGCAGGGGTGCGCCGGGCCGAGCAGGTGCGCGCCCAGGCCCAGGCAGCGATTGTCGTCGCCGAGCGCAGCGTCCGGCAGGACGTTGAGAATGCCTGGCAGACCCTGGCGTCGACCGGGGTTGCGCTGGACCACAATCGCGCGCAGGCGCTCGCCGACCAAAAGGCCGTCGAAGGCGTGAGCCAGGAGCAGCGCGGCGGCGAAAGGTCGGTCGTGGAAATTCTCAACGCCCAGGCCGAGCTTCTGGTGGCCCAGGTCGCGGTCGAAGCTTCGCGGCATGACTCGATCCTGGCCGCCTACCGGCTTCTCGCGGCGATGGGGCAGATGAATGCCCGCTCGCTCAGGCTGCCGGTCAAGCTGTACGACCCCCGCGAATATTATGAAAAGACCGCCACCGCGTGGTTCGGATTGGGTGATTGAGCCGGCCATGCGGACCGATCCGATAAAGACTGCGGTCGAGGCGAACAAGGATCTGTTCATCGCCGCACTGGGATTCAGCGCGGCGATGAGCATCCTGGCGCTGACCAGCTCCTTCTACATGCTGCAGATATATGACCGGGTGCTTACCAGCCGCAGCGAGGACACATTGCTGCTTCTCACCGTCATTGCGGTGGGCGGCATAACCGCTTTCGCGGCGCTGGATTCGTTGCGGGTCCGGCTTTTGATGCGCGCGGGCCTGCGGGTCTCGAACGCATTGGCCGGCGATGTGTTGCGCGCAATGGTCGCGACCGCCTGCAGAAACGGCGGCATGCAGGTCCGTGCCGGCCTGCGCGACGTCGAAACAATTAGACACTTCGCGGCCAGCCCCTGTTTCACGGCGCTGATGGACCTGCCGTTCGTCCTTGTCTACCTGTTCGTGCTGGCGCTGCTGCATCCGGTGTTTCTTGCGATCGTCCTTGTGGGCGGCATGATCCTGGTGCTCGTCGCGCTGGTCAGCGAGCGCATGGTTACCCCGGTGCTGGCCGAAGGCATGGGGCTATCGATGCGCGCGCACGCCTTTGCCGAAGACGGGCTGCGCAATTCCTCCGTGCTGGAAGGAATGGGAATGTCGCGCACCTTTTGTGCGCGTTGGCACCGGCACTGGCTGGACTCCCTCCAGAAGATGACCCAGGCGCTGGATCGCGACAGCCGTCTTTCGTCCTTGTCGAAGGCCGTGCGGATGCTCATTCAGATCGCGTTGCTGGGCGCGGGGGCGATGCTCATCCTGGATTTCCGCGCCACCGGCGGCGTCATGATCGGCGCTTCCATCATCGGTGCGCGCGCCCTGGCGCCGATCGAAACGATCATCTCGACCTGGAAGAACCTGATTGCGACCCGCCAGGCCTGGAAGCGGCTGTCGCAATTGATGCATTCCGCCCCCGATCGCGAGGAAGGAATGGCCTTGCCGGCGCCCAGTGGATGGCTGCTGGCGGCGGGCCTGCATTTTGCATCGCCGGCAACCCGCAGGGCCATACTCTCCAACGTCAGCTTCGATCTGGCGCCGGGCGAATCACTGGGCATCATCGGGCCATCGGGGTCGGGAAAATCGACCCTCCTGCGCCTGCTGGTGGGCGCGTGGCCGTGCAGCAGCGGAATTGTGCGGCTGGACGGCGCCGACATCTATGCCTGGCCCCGCGAGGCGCTCTGCCGTTTCGTCGGTTATTTACCGCAGGATGTCGAACTCTTTACGGGAACGGTGCGCGAGAACATAGCGCGCATGACCGAGGGCGATCCCGAAGCTGTGGTGCGCGCCGCATGCCGCGCCCACGCCCATGAGATGATCCTGGGGCTGCCGCAAGGCTACGAGACCCAGATCGGCGAGAACGGCCACGATCTTTCCGGCGGCCAGGCGCAGCGCATCGGCATTGCCCGCGCCTTTTATGGCGATCCGCGGCTGGTCCTTCTGGATGAGCCGAACGCCAATCTCGACAGTGTGGGAGAAGACGCGCTGGTCACGGCCATCGCCGATCTGAAAAGGCAGGGCGTCACACTCGTCATCGTCGCCCATCGGCCCAGCATTCTGTCGTCGGTCGACAAGATGCTGGTCCTTCGAGCCGACGGTACCGTGGAGGCATTCGGGCCCAGGGCGGAAATCATGCAGCGTTTCACCCGCCCTGCCATAATGCCCTTCGCAACGGCAGGCCGCTGATGCGCCCGGGCCCCGAAAACACTTTCGACAGGTTGCGCGAACGGCTCAATAAGCTGGTGCAGCGGCTGGCCAGGCCAGTCCGCGGCTGGTCGTACCGTGTTCGCGGCACGCCGTCCTGGCAGCTTCTGGCCGCTTCCGCCGGCACGATCGGCGGGTGGACCTACCGGGTAATCCTTCCGCGCGAGCCGCAATTGCCGGACGATCCGGCCACGCGCTTCATGAGCGCCCGCGACGTGATCGCCAGGGGGCGGTTGATCATGCTCGCCTTCTTCGCGGGCTTCCTGGGTTGGGCGGCGCTGGCCCCTCTTTCAAGCGCGGTGCTGGCGCCGGGTGTTATCGTGGTGGAATCGCATCGCAAGCCCATCCAGCACCTGGAGGGAGGAATTGTCCGCCGGATATTCGTCGCCGACGGCCAGTATGTGAAGGCGGGACAGTCGCTGATCCGGCTGGACGATACCCAGGCGCGGACAAGCCTGGCCCTGCTCAAGGGACAGGGCGATGCCCTGTCGGCGCAGGAAGCCCGATTGATGGCCGAGCGGGACGGACGCGAGGGCATCGAATTTCCCGCCGATCTGATTGCCCGGGCGTCCGATCCAAAGGTCGCCGAGGCCATGCGCGGCGAGGAAAGCACCTTTCTGACGCGGCGCCAGACATTGGCCAAGCAGATCGAAATCCTCAACCAGCGCAGCAGCGAGAATGAAAGCATCATCGCCGGCATAAAAAGCCAGCAGTCCGCTCTGGCCCGCCAGATCCAGCTGCTGGAACAGGAAGCGGCAAGCGTGCAGGCGCTTTACGCCAAGGGCCTGTCCACGCTGCCCAGGCTGTTGACCTTGCAGCGCCAGGTGGCGGAAGCCAATGGACAACGCGGGCAGCTGACCGAAAAGATCGCCGAAATGAAGCTGGCATCCGGTGAAAACGGACTCCAGATAATGAACCTGCGCAACCAGCAGCTGAGCGATGTTGTAAGGGACCTTCGGGACGTACAGACGCGCCGCTTCGAACTGGTCGACCGGATCAATGCCGCCGCGGACATCCTGGCGCACGAGAACATGACGGCGCCTGTTGCCGGCAAGGTCGTCGGGCTTGCCGTGCATTCGCAGGGCGCGGTTGTACGGCCGGGCGAAACCATCATGGAAATTGTGCCGCGCAACGACGCGCTTGAGGTCGAGGCGCGCGTGCGTCCCGAAGACGCCGATGGCGTCCATGTGGGCATGACCGCGGGGGTCAATTTCAGCGCCCACCAGCAGCGGCGCCTGCCGGTCATCCAGGGCGTCGTCAACAATGTCTCGGCGGACCGTCTGGTCGATCCGCGTACCGGGCAGGCCTATTTCGCCGTCGAAATCACGGTCGACCGCAGCGGGCTCGAGGGGCAAAAAAACGTCAGGATCATGCCGGGCCTGCCGGTTGAAGTGTCGATCAATACCGGATCGCGAACGGTGCTGGAATATTTTGTCGAACCCATCTCGGACGTGTTCCGCCGCGGCATGCGCGAGCGATAGAGGCCGCACATACCAAATGGTGGGTATACGAATTTCGCGATTGCCCGCCGAACGTGCGTGTCTATCCGGTCGACCGTTATTATGATGGGCCAAAAGAGAACGGGGAATGATTCATGGCAGGCACCAATGTCTTGCCGGTTGCGTTGCCGGATACCGCGTCGGTTTCCGTGGGCGGCACGACGCAGGTATCGGGCGACGTTCTATCCAACGACAGTGACGCGGACGGCGACGCCATCGGCGTGACGGCCGTCAATGGCCTGACCGCCAATGTCGGTCAGACGCTGACCGGGACCTATGGTTCGCTGGTGCTTGGCGCCGACGGCCAGTACACCTATGTGCTGGCCGCCAACCAGGCCAATGTCCTGGCGCTGGCGCCGGGGCAGACCGTCACCGATGTCTTTCACTATTCGATTTCGGATGGCGTCGACCATTCGACGACCACAAGCGTCGTCCACCAGAATCTGCTGACCCAATCCGAAGCGTTCGACAGTGCCGCGTGGGTGAAGTTCGCCGATTCGGGCTCCGCGCCGGTCGTTACCGCCAATGTGGCCGCCGGGCCGCAGGGCGGCGCCAGCACCGCGGACCAGATCGTCCTGTCGGGCACCGATCGCGGCATCTTCCACACGACCAACGTGTCGGGGCAGTACACCTTCAGCGTCTGGGTAAGATTGGTCAGCGGCAACGGCAATTTCGCCTTCAACTATTATGACGGCGCGGACGGCGAGGGTACGAAGACGGCAGTCGCCACCGGGACATGGCAGCGCTTCAGCTGGACGTTCAACGGCACCGGCAACCCCGATGCCAATGTGGCGCTGATCCACACGGGCAACCAGTCGGCCGC
>JBEHXB010000100.1:0-7684 GCA_048498895.1 Pseudomonadota bacterium | reverse complement strand
GGCAGGAACGCCTTGATCATTCGCGCCATGCCATAAACGTTGACCTGAAACGATTTCTCCCATTGGCTGTCGGTGGTATCGAGGATGGTGCCGTTCTCGACAAAGCCGGCACAGTTGAACAACACATCCACCGGGCCGACCGCCTGGGCCAGATCCGTGACGGCGGCCGATTCAGTCACGTCCAGCCGGTGCACGCTGGCGGCAAGGCCATCCAGCCCGCCTATGTCGCGGTCGGTGGCGATCACCCTGGCGCCTTCGGCGAGAAACAGTTCGGCGGTCGCCCGTCCGATGCCGGCCGCTGCGCCGGTGATCAGCGCGACTTTTCCAGCAAGCTTGTCAGGCATGAGTGTTGGCTTTCCTGCATGATATTTTCGGAGTGTTTCGGGTTCAGGAGCGCGGCCCGTAATGCGGCGTCGGCTGGCCAAGTTCCAGCGCGCCCAGATCGGGGGCGTTTCCAGTGAAGCCGTCGGTCACGTTGGGGATCACCGCGCCGCGATCCACCGCCGCCGAGCCCGGCTTCAGACTGAAATCCAGATCCTTGGCGTCGTAGAGCTTCTGTGCCAGGCGGGCCTGTTCGGGATTGAGATGGGGGTCATGCAGATGGGCATCCAGCATTGGCACATGCTCGAAGACGTCATAGTCCAGCAGTACCGAATGGGTGTCCTGATGCGTTTCGGCGGCGTACTGGGCCAGGGTCGCGAAATGGCGGTTGACCAGATATTTGTAAGAACCCTGGAAACGGTTGCCGCCCCTGCCCTCGATGAGGTCCCGGAAATCCGCCGGCGTGCCCCAAGGCGGCGAATTCCACTCAAAGCTCACTGATGCGCCGGGATTGACGCGGAAGCCATTGTAATCCGACGTGCTGTAATTGTTGTAGGTGGCCACGGAAAGGATCGCCGGCTGGCTGTTCTGACCCAGCATCAGGTTGTTCATCCAATGGCTATTGGAGGTACCGGTGATGTTGGTTTCGCTCAGGATCGTGTTGTTCAGAAACACCATCCCGGCCGCGCCGACATCCGTGCGGGTCGACCCGAACGGCGCGTTGTAAACGATATTGCGGATCCAGTAGATCGGGCCGCCGATCGCCGGCTGGTTGCACAGGGGATGGGAAGCGGAATTGAGAATCATGTTCCGCATCACCCGGACATTGTGCATCGAGCCGTCGATCTCGAAAGCGTTGTCGTCGAAATTGGTCATGTAGTTATTGTAGTAGTCGATGGCGACCGGACGGCGATTCCAGTATTGACGCGGCGGGTAAGAAGGGCCGTCGACCGCGTCGGACCCGTCGGGATTGCCATAGGTTTCCACGTCGATGCCATCGTGGAAGTTGGCGACATAGTTGTAGGCCATCACATGACCCTGGCCATAGACGCGCACCGCCGTATAGGACAGCAGCTTGGGTGGAAATTCCTGGCCATCGATGCCAACAAACTGCTTCCAGTATTCGCCGTCGCGCCAGCTCATCAGATGGTTGGGATCGTCGCGGCCGATGAAGGTGTTGTCCAGGATCGTGAAGTTCTTCGAACCCGACCAATTGCTCCAGATCCCGATATTGATGTCCTCAAAGCGGCAATGCTTCACCGTCAGCCCACTGGACCCGGCAATGAACAGAGTACCTGCCCAGATGGCGATAGTGGTGTTGCGGAAGGTGATGCCCTCAAAATAGTTGTAGTTCGCCGCCTTCACATTAAAGAGGTTGAAGTTGCCGCCGCCGTCGAAGATCACCGGCCCGTCGCCCGCCGCCTTGATGACTATCGGCTTGTCGGGCGTGCCGCTGGCGGTGAGATAGTAGGTGCCTTCCACCGGCGTGGTTGCGTTGATGCTGTGATCGCCGGTGTAGTATTCCGGGTGGTAGCGATAGGTGCCCGCATGCACCAGGATGATATCGCCGGGCTTGACGCGCGGGCGTCCGGCCGTCTGTGTGTCGCCGCCGCCGCATACCGTATTGTAGGCGCACATCAGATCATTGAACGATCCCGGCTCCTCCGGCCCTTTCCAGCCTCGCGGATAGACATGATAGACATGGCCGCCGGTGGCCGGCCTCGGCTCGGCCCGGGTCCTGACTGTGACGACCTTGGTGGCGCCGCCGCCGTCGGGATCGCGCAGGCGAAGGCGCACTTCGTAGGCGGTGTCTTCCTGCAGGTCCAGAACGCTTCCCGCGAACATGTTGGGCATCACGACGTTGAACGCCTTGCCCCCATGAACGAGTTCATGATCCAGCCGCATCAGCGGCATCCCCGTCTTCCAGGCGGCGTCGCCTTTGCGACGATAGGAAACCTCGACGCTGGCATTGTGATTGTCGTCGCCCGAGATCACCCATTCGAAACCCAGATTGATCAGGGTCGGCGGATCGATGACCAGATCGCCGGGCGTAACCGCGTTGACTTGCGCAGTCTTTTCGGCGGCATGGGCGGCACCAAGCGGCAGGAGCGCCAGCATAAGCGGCAGAAGGGTTTTGAGCATTGCCCTTCCCGCATGCGAGAACACGCAAGCCAAGCCGTCTGCCGGATCGGATGAGTGCTTCATGGCCGCTTCCCTTGCTGCACGGTCTGTTCTTTTCTAGCCGCTGCAGATCGACGGTGGCGCGCCGCTGCGCGCGCTGTCAACGCGAGGAAAATCGCGCGACGGGAAATTCTCTCACTCCTCGCAAGGGGACACGAACGCGCGAATTTTTCCGTCCGTTGCGGAATGGCGCCGCTGCCGATGCGTGAGCCGGATTGCGAGAGGTTGCTGCGACGATCGTTAGCGCGCCATTGCCCCGAAAGTCGGGAACAGCTTGCGGCTGATCGCCTGGGACGCCACGTTCAACTGGCCGATCACATCTTCCTGCCAGGTCTGACAGAGGTTGCGCGCGTTGTCCGACAGCGATATTGCCGCGACGATGCCGCCATGCGCATCGCGCACGGGCACGGCCAGGCAGGACAGCCAGGGATAAACTTCCCGGTCGTCCAGCGCATAACCGCACTGGCGCACCGCCTCGATCTCGGAGCGCAGATGGTCGGCAGTAGTGATGGTGCGCGGCGTCAACGGCACCAGGGTGCCATCACACAGAAAATCCTCCATCTGCTGGGGTTGCAGGCCCGACAACAGGACCTTGCCCAGCGCACAGGAATAAGCCTCCTGCTGTGCACCGACGCGGCTGGGTACGGGCACGTCATCCTGCTGGCCGATCTTCGCCGTGTAAGTCACCATGCCGTTCTCGAAGACACCCACATGGACAACGCTTTTGAGGTGGGAGGCCAAGGTGACCAGCGTATCCGAAGAGGTCGCCTGGATCAGGTGGCCGACGGAAATCGCCTTGGACAGGGTCGCCAGCAGCATGCCCGGCCGGTAATTGCCCCGCCCGTCTCGCACGACTGCGCCAATCCCTTCCAGCGTTCGGATCAGGCGATGCGCGCTGGCCTCCGTCATGCCCGCGCGGCGGCTGAGCTTTGCGTTCGACAGCCACTCCTCAGGATTGTCGAATGAGCACAGCAAGGCGAATGCCTTCTGCACCGACAAATTTTTTGGGGTAGCCATCCTTCCCTCCCAGCGTGTCTTGCTCGAACAGGCGCTTTATCGCTTGATCATGCCGTTATTCCACACGGCGAGACCGCGGCGGCGTTTTCCACGCCATGGCTTTGCGATTTGAAGCGCGCCCAGAACATCGACCCCCGTGTCATTATTTGGTACTCGCTTGCACCGAACTGTCAATGAGCCTCATGTTCTGACATCTTTCCGTGAACGCAACGCGCCTCGCGATGGTACCGGACACATTTTTCTGCGACTCCACAGCGGACATTTGATGCGATGCGGTCATCGTTGCATGGCCGGACCGCCCAGACGGTAAGCGATCAGGCTGTCGTTGCTGCCGGTCTTGAAGGACGGGTTCCCGCCCGCCGAGATGACGACATATTGGTTACCGTCGCGGCCACGATAGGTGATCGGAGTCGCGTGACCGCCCGCCGGCAGACGCACCCGCCACAAGACGCGCCCGTCGCGCTCGTCGACGGCGCGGAAATATTCGTCCTGGGTAGCGGCGATAAAGATCAGGCCGCCCCCCGTAATCAGCGCGCTGCCGATATTGGGTGTTCCCAGCTGCAGCGGCAGGCCCAGCGCGAGGCCGAAGGGACCACTGTTGGAGGCGTCGCCCAGTGTATGCTGCCAGCGGATCTTGCGCGTCTTCAGGTCGATGGCCGTCAGATAGCCATAGGGTGGGCGCTGGCAGGGAATGCCCAGCCCGGTCAGGAAGGCGCCCAGATGCGCGCCATAGGGCGTTCCGGCCATCGCTGCGCCGCGATAAAGGGGGCGCGGTGCGGTTTTCTTGCGTGGATCGTTCTTGGCAAACAGGTGCTCGGCATCCGCCTGGCGGCGCGAGATTAACTCGTCGTAATCAGCCATGACGTTGGAATTGACGATCAGCAACCCATGCGTCTGGTCGAGCGCCACACTTCCCCAGTCGATGCCGCCCAACTCGCCGGGCGTGCGTATGGACGGGCCAAGCCGGAGCGGCGTGAAATAGCCCTGATAGCGGGCACGCCGGAACTGGATACGGCAATAGAGCTGGTCGAAGGGCGTGATCCCCCACATATCCTGCTCCGTCAATATCGGTCCCGCGAAACTGGGCATGCCGGTGGAGAACGGCTGGGTGGGCGAGGCGTGCTCGCCGGGGATGGTGGAAGGGGGAACCGGCTTTTCCTCCACCCTGGTAACGGGCACCCCAGTGCGGCGGTCCAGAACGAAAATCTGGCCGGTCTTGGTGGCCTGGATCAGGGCAGGCACGGTGCCGCTGGCCGCGGGGAAATCCGCCAGCACCGGCTGGGCGGCCAGGTCGTAATCCCAAAGATCGTGGTGCACGGTCTGGAAGACCCAGCGAACGCTGCCGCTTGTCACATCCAGCGCGACCACCGCGCTGGAAAAGCGGTCAGTCTGGGGCGTGCGGTTGACGCCATATACGTCCGGGCTGCCATTGCCCATGGGCACATAGACCAACCCCAGCGCCGCGTCCGCGCTGAAGGGCGGCCAGCTGTTGGGCGTGGAGGCGACATAGCTCTGTCCGGGCGGCGGGGCGGCGTGCTGGTCCGGCCGGCCTGGATCGAAGGCCCATTTGAGCGCTCCCGTCACCGCGTCATAACCGCGAATGACGCCGGGCGGCGCCTCCACGCTCTGATTGTCCACCACATAGGAGCCGATCACCGCGACGCCCTGCACAATGGTCGGAGGCGAGGTGGGATTGATAAGGCCGGGAGCGAACCGCGACAGCCCCTCCCCTTCGGAAAGATCGACCGCACCCCCATTGCCGAAGCCCCGACAGCTTGTGCCCGTCCTGGCATCCAGCGCGATCAGGCGATTGTCGATGGTGCCAACCAGGATCCGCTGGGAACATTCGGCAGTGCCGGCAGGCGCCTGGTAATAAGAGACGCCCCGGCACACCGCGCGCCCGGCCGTTCCGGCGTTCAGCGCGACGGTGTGGCGCCACACCGGTTTGCCGCTGACCGGATCCAGCGCGAAGACGTCGCTATCTGCGTCACAGCCATAGAGAAGTCCGTTCACCATCAGGGGCGTCATTTCCAGCCGGGGGGCACCGGCCTGGGACTTGCCCGGCCGCCCGGCGTGGTAGATCCAGGCTTGGGCAAGACCAGCAACATTGGCCGGCGTGATCTGGGCCAGCGCGGAATAGCGCGTGCCGTCCGGCGAATTGCCGTAATGGGTCCATTCACCCTTGCCGCCGTCGGCGGGAGCCGACGCGGCGGGCGTACCGGTGGGCCAAGGGATAACCGCGTAAAGCAGCGCGCCCGCAAACAGAACGCAAAGACCGATGGCGACCGGCCGCAAGCGCGCCAGCCGGCCCGTCGATGGCAGAAACAACAGCCAGATGCCGCCTGCGCCCAGGAAGACAAGGCGTGGCATCAGCGCCCAGGCATCGAGACCCACCTCGGCCAGCGACCAGACGAGGGTGCCCAGACAGACAAGCCAATAGAGCACCACTCCGCTGTCGCGCTTCCGCCAGACGAGCCATGCGCTGACCAGGATCAACAGACCGGCGATGACGTAGTAAGGCGATCCGCCCAACCCCGCCAGGTAAAGGCCAGGCGCGGCCATGCCAAGACCGGTTGCCAGAAGCAATAAGGCGGAAAGCATGCGCATGTGCCCAGACCTTTTGAACGCCCAAGACGATTGGCCCCAGCCGGGCTTAGGACCGGCAGTTGCGCGCGGCCGGCGCCGTGATCCCCGGCGGCGGTGCCGGCGACCCTCTCCCGGCGCACGGCAAGCAGCCCAATCGAACACCTTACTTTTGCGGCCCTTCCCCCTGCGGCGGCAAGGCCAGCGCCACCACGCGCAACCACAGTCTTGCGCATAGTGAAAGCATTGCCGGCCCTGTCTCATGCGCCCGCATGGCTTCGCTGTTGCACAACGGGCGTTGACTCGCGCTAGGCTTCGGCTTGGCCGGCAGCCGCCGCCACAAGAAGAAGCTGCCGGATGCATTCGCCCGGCCAACAGCGAAGGGGCATCAACCCATGGACTTCCTTCCCCGACGCCGCCCGCACCGCCGCGCGATTCTTCTTGGGCTGGCGGGCGCCACATTGCGCGCCATGCCGAGCCGGGCGCAGGACGTGCCGCTGGCCGACATTCCCATCATCGACACCCATGTGCATCTGTTCGATCCACGCCGTCCGCAAGGGGTTCCCTATTCGGGCCCCAAGGGTCAGCCACCGCAACTGGCCCTGCCCGGCATCTATCGCGACCTGGCGGCGCCAACCGGCATCGCGGGCGCCATCGTGATCGAGGCAAGTCCCTGGATCGAAGACAATCTGTGGATTCTGGAGCGCGCCCGCAGCGATCCCATGTTTGTCGGGGTGGTTGGCCATTTGCAGCCCGACAAGCCGGACTTTGCCCAATACCTGGACCGCTTCAGCAAGAATCCGCTGTGGCGCGGCATCCGCTATGCGCAGGTCTCGGCCATGAACGGGGGCCGCGCGGTTCTGAAGCCGGGCATGGCGGACGGCCTGAAACTTCTGGCGCAAAAGGACCAGTCGCTGGACATGGCCAATCCCTCCATCGCCCTGCTGCGTGGCGCGCTGCTGGTGGCCGAAGCGGTCCCCGACCTGAGGATCATCATGGATCACATGCCGCAATTCGATCCGCTGCCGCGGGAACAGGCCGCCTATGACGACCTGTTGGGCCAGCTTTCCCAGCATCCCAATTTCTTCCTCAAGCTGTCCCAGGTTGTTCATCCCGACATTCAGGGCGTGATTTCACACGACTTGGGCCACTATCGCTCCCGTCTGGACCGCCTGATCGCAACCTTCGGGACCGACCGGATCATGTTCGGCAGCAACTGGCCCGCCACCGTCGGCAAGGCGGACATCCCGGAATCGGTGTCGCTGATGCGCACCTATTTCGCGAGCAAGCCGCGCGACGAGGCAGAGAAATATTTCTGGAAAAACTCGAAGTCCATCTACAAATGGACCGGGCGGAGCGGCAATCAACCATAGCTGGCCGTCCCCGATCCTTTTCAGAAAAAGGGCCGCAGCTGCGAAGCTGCGGCCCAGGGGGAATTCAGGAACGGAAAGACTCAGAGATCGCCGCGTATGCCGATCGTGAAGTAGCGGCCCATCACGTCTTCGCCTTGGGGGATTCCGCCAAAGATGGACCCGGGGTTTCCGGACGATCCGACGGTATACGGGGGAACGGAGTCGAAAGC
>JBEHXB010000099.1:0-7695 GCA_048498895.1 Pseudomonadota bacterium | reverse complement strand
TGGCCAGTTCGGCATCACCGCTTCCTCGCCGGGCGCAACGCCGGTCGAGACCGGCGTCCCCGGCGACAAGGCCTTCCGGTACAGATTCTCCACCCTGGTGTTCGACGGCGTCACCGTTACCAACCCCACCTTCACCGTGCATGACGACAAGACCGGCAAGCGCGACCCCGAGAACAGCGTGCGCACCGACACGCGCCTCAACAAGGTGGACGACAATTACGCGCCCAAACTGGTGATCGGCATCGATGTGCTGCGCCGCCTGCACCTTTTCGCCTCTTTCGGCGAGCACCGGCTCTACATGACCGAAGCCAGCGCGCCGCTGAAGGCCCTGCCCGCCTCCGCATCCCTGCCGGCCGGGGGCACCCTCAGCGCACACTGACGCGAGCCGCCTTGACGGATGCCGCAATTCCCGGCATCGGAAGGGCATGTCCAGCAAGCCCAATCCGCAAGATATCCTCGGTTCCCTGATCGACGGCGCCAAAAGGGCCGGCGCCGACGCCGCCGACGCACTTTATATCGAGGGGGTTTCCTCCTCCGTCTCCTACCGCCTGGGCAAGCTGGAGGATGTGGAACGCGCCGAAAGCTATGACCTGGGCCTGCGCGTCTTTGTCGGCCAGCGGGTTGCCTTCGTCTCCTCCAGCGACTTTTCGGCCGAGGCGCTGGCCGCCCTGCCCGGCCGCGCTGTCGACATGGCGCGCCTGGCGCCGGAGGACAAATTCGCCGGTCTTGCCCCAAAGGACCGCCTGGCGCGCGAGATCCCCGATCTCGACCTGGAAGACCCGGGCGAACCCAGCGCCGAACGGTTGATCGAACTGGCGCGCGCGGTCGAAGCCGCGGCGCTGGCCGTACCGGGCGTGACCAATTCGGAAGGCGGCGGCGCCTCCTTCTCGCGCCGCGCGGTCGCGCTGGCCACCAGCACCGGATTTTATGGCCGCCATGCGGGCACCAGCCACGGCATCGGCGTCGCCGTGCTGGCGGGCGAAGGCACCGCCATGGAGCGCGACTATGACCAGGCCAGCGCGCGCCATGCCGGCGACCTGCGCGACGCGGCCGATGTCGGCCGCACCGCCGGCGAAAAGGCGGTCAAGCGGCTGAACCCGCGCAAGGTGAAATCGCAAGGCGTGCCGGTCGTCTTTCATCCCGACGAGGCGGCTGGCCTGCTGGGTCATTTTTCGGGGGCGATTTCCGGGGTTGCCATCGCCCGCGGGGTCTCCTTCCTCAAGGACCGCATGGGCCGCAAGGTTTTCGCCCCGGGTATCCGCATCATCGACGATCCCCACCGCATCCGCGGCCTGCGTTCCAAGCCTTTCGACGGCGAAGGCGTCGCCAACAGGCGCATGGCGCTGGTGGAGGACGGTGTGCTCACCACCTGGCTGCTGGACTGCGCCAGCGCGCGCCAGCTCGGGCTTGAAACCACCGGCCATGCCGCGCGCGGCACGGGCGGCCCGCCCATGCCGTCGACCACCAATCTCTATCTTGAGCCGGGGACATGCACGCCCGAGCAGCTGGTCGCCGACATCGAGCAGGGCTTCTATGTCACCGAGCTGATGGGCATGGGCGTCAACGGCGTGACCGGCGATTACAGCCGCGGCGCCGCCGGCTTCTGGATCGAGAAGGGCAAGATCACCCATCCCGTCTCGGAAGTGACCATCGCCGGCAACCTGAAGGAGATGTTCGCCCATCTGACTCCCGCCAGCGACCTGGTGTTCCGCCACGGCACCAATTCGCCCACCGTCCGCATCGAGGGCATGACACTTGCAGGGTCATGAAGACCTGGCACTTCTGACAGACACGGTCCGCGCCGCGGGCGCCATCGCGCGGCAATATTTCGGAACCGATTATCGCCACTGGCGCAAGGAAGGCGGCAGCCCCGTCACCGAAGCCGACATCGCCGTCAACCGCTTTCTCTGCGAAAGGCTGACCGCTGCGCGTCCCGATTATGGCTGGCTGTCGGAGGAGAGCCCCGATGATCCGGCCCGCCTCACGCGGCACCAGGTCTTCGTGATCGATCCCATCGACGGCACTGTCGCCTTTCTCAAGGGAAGACCGCATTTCACCGTCTGCGCCGCCGTCGTCACTGCCGGGCGTCCCTGCTGCGGCGCGGTTTACAACCCCGCCAGCGACGAACTTTATGCGGCGCGCGCAGGCGGCGGCGCGACCCGGAACGGCACACCCATCCAGGTCGGCGCGCGCGCGCAGCTGCAAGGCTGCCGCATGCTGGGCAGGCGCGATGTCCTGACCCTGCCGCCCTGGCCGCCGATGGACGTTCAAAACCGCAATTCGCTGGCCTACCGCCTGGCGCTGGTGGCCGACGGCAGCGCCGATGCCAGTGTCAGCCTCACGGCCAAGCGCGACTGGGACCTGGCGGCGGCCGACATCATCCTGAGCGAAGCCGGCGGCGTGGTCAGCGACATCCACGGCAGGCCGCTGGCCTACAACAATGCCCATGCGGTCCAGCCCAGCCTGGTTGCGGCCAACGCCGGACTGCATGCGCAGATCATCGGATTGCTGCGACAATAAGGACGTCAGGACCGTTTAACGATTGCGCTCCCATAATCGCCGCGCAACCATGGAGTCGCCATGACGAAGGACCGTGAACCCAAGCAGCTTCTGCATCTCGTCTTCGGCGGCGAACTGAAGTCCACCGAAGAGGTGGCCTTCAAGGACCTCGGCAAGCTGGATTTCGTGGGCATGTATCCCAATTTCGCCGAAGCGAAAAAGGCCTGGGCGGCCAAGGCCCAGGCGACGGTAGACAATGCCCAGATGCGCTATTTTGTCGTCCATATCCACCGGCTGATCGAGCCGGAGGCCGATCGCGAACACTAACCGGCTGGGCTGGCTTGGCTTTTTCACCCTCGCGCCCGCTGCCCGGCGCATGCTACATCGCCAACCGATGCGCTCCGCGGGCAAACCCCGGCCCGTGACGGGCCCCCAAGACATCAGGACCGGCGCGGTGATCCGCCGCCTGCTGCGCGACTATATCAGCGGACGCTGGGGCCTGCTGGCCCTGGCCGTCCTGTGCATGCTGTTCACCAGCGCCATGAGCGGCATGCTCCCCAAACTGGTGGACTGGGAGGTCAAGCAGATCTTCGTGCGCCACAAGGAAGACTGGCTGCTGCCCCTGGCGCTGGCGGCCGTCGGAATCGTGGCGCTTCGCGCCGTCAGCCTCTATATCGGCCGCGCCACGCTGGATTCGCTCAGCGAAAAGACGGTGGCCGCCGCCCAGTCCGACATGTTCGGCTCGCTGATCAACCGCGACCTGGCGGCACTCAATGCCGTCCATTCCGGCCAGTTCATCTCCAACTTCCTCTACGACGCCACCTTGATGCGCGACGCGCTGACCCTGGGGCTGGCCTCCATCTTCCTGGAAGCGGTGCAGCTCGTGGTTTATCTGGCCTATGTCCTGGTCAGCGACTGGCAGTTGGGCCTGCTGGCGCTGATCGTCATACCCTGCGTGGCCTGGGCGATGGAGCGGCTGGGCGGCTCGATCCGCCGCGCCGCCACCCGCGGCATGCAGGAGACGGGCGATCTTTCCACCGTGCTGTCCGAGGCGATGGACGGACGGCGCATCATCAAGGCCTATGGCCTGGAAACCCACAGCGCCGCCCGCGTCGATGCGCGCCTCAACGCGCGGCTGAAGACCCTGCTCAAGGCGGTGCGCCTGCGCGCGGCCGCCGCCCCCGTCACCGACATCTTCGCCGGGGCGATGATCGCGGTGGTGCTGTTCGTGGCCGGCTGGCAGAACCTGCATGGGCACCTGACCTTCAACGCCTTTGCCGGTTTCCTCACCGCGCTGATCCTGGCGCAGCAGCCGGTGCGCAATCTCAGCCAGCTCTGGCCCACCGTGTCGGCCGGCGTGGCGGCGTGCGTGCGCATCTTCGAGGCCATCGATGCGCGCCCCCGGATCGTCGACCGTCCGAACGCCGGCACCCTGAAGGTCGTCGCCAATGCGGGGGCGGTGCGGTTCGACGACGTCAGCTTCGCCTATCACCCCGACGCGGGCCCGACGCTTCGCGGCATCACGCTGGATATTCCCGCCGGACAGAAGGTGGCGCTGGTCGGCCCTTCCGGCGCGGGCAAGAGCACCATTTTCAATCTGCTGCTGCGCTTCTACGAGGCCGACGGCGGCACCATTGAAATCGACGGCCAGGATATCGCGGGCGTGACGCTCAAATCGCTGCGCGCGGCGATCGCCATCGTCACCCAGGAAGCGACCCTGTTCGACGAAAGCATCGCCGACAATATCGCGCTGGGCCGGCCCGGCGCCTCGCCGGGCGACATCGTGGCGGCGGCGCGCGATGCGGCCGCGCACGACTTCATCATGGAACTGCCGGAAGGCTACGACACCAAGGTGGGCGAAGGCGGCCTGAAACTCTCCGGCGGCCAGCGCCAGCGCATCGCCATCGCCCGCGCCATGCTGCGCGCCGCTCCGATACTGCTGCTTGACGAAGCCACAAGCGCGCTGGACACCACATCCGAGCGCCAGGTCCAGGAAGCCCTGACCCGCCTGATGAAAGGCCGCACCACCATCGTCATCGCCCACCGCCTCTCGACCGTGGTCGACGCCGACCGCATCTATGTGCTCGATCAGGGGCAGGTGGCGGAAACAGGCACGCATGCCAGCCTGATGGCCGATGGCGGGCTTTACGCCAGCCTTTACAGCCACGCCCAGGACGAGGCGGCTTCATGAGCAAAGCCCGTCTCACGGGCCTGGCGGCATATCGTTTGGCCACGCATCTTGTTTCACCCTTCGCGCCGCTGCTCCTGGGCCAGCGCGCGGCGCGCGGCAAGGAAGACCGCGCCCGCACCCGCGAGCGGCTGGGACATGCCGCCATGGCCCGCCCGGAAGGCTGCCTGATATGGGTGCATGGCGCCAGCGTGGGCGAAAGCGTTTCCGCCCTGCCGCTGATCGAGCGCCTGCTGGAAGAAAGCTGCGCGCACGAAAATAAAACCAATGTCCTTGTTACCAGCGGCACGGTCGCCAGCGCGGCAATGATGGACGCCCGCCTGCCGCCGGGTGCGCTGCATCAGTTCGTGCCGCTGGACACGCCCCGCGCGGTGTCGCGCTTCCTCGATCACTGGCGGCCCGACGCGGGTCTGTTCGTGGAATCGGATCTGTGGCCGAACCTGATCCTGGGCGCGGCGGCGCGCGGCGTGCGCCTGGCGCTGGTCAACGCCCGCATCTCCCAGCGCTCGGCCCGGCGCTGGCGCTGGGCAAAGGCCAGCGGCGCGGCGCTTCTGGGCGCCTTCGACGTGGTTCTGGCGCAGGACGAGACGTTTGCCGGCCGCTTCCGCTCGCTGGGCGCGCGCAACGTGCAGGTGGTCGGCAGCCTCAAGGCCGATGCCCCGCCCCTGCCGGTGGATGAAGCGGCACTTGCGGCGATGAAGGCCGCGATCGGTTCACGCCCTGTCCTGCTGGCGGCCCAGACCCATGCGGGCGAAGACGAAACCGTGCTGCCCGCGCACGATCAGTTGCGCGCGCGTTTCCCCGATCTTCTCACCATCGTCGTGCCGCGCCATGTCGGGCGCGGCGCCGACATCGCGATGTTGTGCGGCCCTCGCCCGGCGGCGCGCCGCAGCAGCGGCGAGGCGCTGACCGCCGGAACCGCCGTCTATATCGCCGACACGCTGAACGAGATGGGCCTGTTCTACCGGCTGACCCCGTTCTGTTTTCTGGGCGCCACGCTGGTGCCGCTGGGCGGGCACAATCCGCTGGAGCCGGCCAAGCTCAAATGCGCCGTGCTGGCCGGGCCGCATTGCGAAAGCAATGTGGACGCCTTCGAGGCCATCCTGGGCGCCCAGGGCTTTGGACGCGTCTACAACAGCGCCGACATCGCCCGCCAGGCGGCGCGCCTGATCGCCGATCCGCAAGCCGCCAGGCTGGCGGGCGAGGATGCGGCGCGCGGCGCCGCCACCCTGTCGGGCGCGGTGGAACGCACCGTCACCGCGATCCGGACCCTGCTCGATGCACGCGCCTGATTTCTGGCGAAGCCGGGGACCCCTTGCGCGCCTTCTCGCGCCGCTGGGCGAACTCTATGGCGCCAGCGTGGCGTGGAAGGCCAGGACCGCGCGCCCCTTCGATCCCGGCGTGCCCGTCATCTGCGTCGGCAATCTCACCGCCGGCGGCAGCGGCAAGACGCCCGTGGCCATCGCCATCGCCCGCGCCCTGATGGCGCGCGGCAAAAGGCCATTCTTCCTGACGCGCGGCTATGGCGGCCGCGAAAAAGGCCCGGCGCTTGCCGCTCGCGTGCACAGCGCCGCCCGGATGGGCGACGAGGCGCTGCTTCTGACGCGCACCGCGCCCACCGTGGTGTCGCGCGACCGCGCCGCGGGCGCCCGGCTTGCGGTGGAAAAAGGCGCCGATGTCATCGTGATGGATGACGGCCACCAGAACTTCACGCTCAAAAAGACGCTGTCGCTGGTGGTGGTGGATGCCCAAACCGGCTTCGGCAACGGGCTGATGATTCCCGCCGGTCCCCTGCGCGAGCCGGTGGCGCGCGGACTGGCGCGGGCCGACGCGGTGATCCTGGTCGGCGAAGGCAATCCCGGCCTTCAGGGCATCGCCGTCCCGGTGCTGCGCGCGGACATGATCGCCGACGGCGCCGCCTTCGCCGGGGCGCGCGTGTTCGCCTTTGCCGGCATCGGCCGGCCGGAAAAATTCGTCGCCTCGCTGGAACAGGCCGGCGCCGACGTGATCGGAAGCTGTTTCTTTCCCGATCATCACCCTTACCAGCCCGGCGAGATCGAGCAGCTCAGGATCGTTGCGGGCGATGCCGCGCTGGTCACCACGGAAAAGGATTTTGTGCGCCTTTCCATCCAGGACCGCGAGGGCATCCGCGTGCTCAAGGTTGCGGCATCCTTCCCCGACGGTGCCGCGCTCGCCCGCCTGCTTGATCGCGCCTTGCTTGACACCGCGCCGGGTCCGGGTTAGCCGCGAGCCAGGATGAAAGCCACCCCCCCGACGCTGCTGGAGAATTTGCGATACGGCGCGGAAGCGGCTCTGTTCATGGGCTTCATGGGCCTGTTCCGGATTCTGGGGCCGGACACGGCCTCGGCCCTGGGCGGCTGGATCGGCCGCAACATCTTTTCCCATCTGCCGCCCGACCGCGTGGCGCGCGCCAACCTGGATGCGGCGTTTCCCGAAAAGACTGCGGCGGAGCGCGACGCGATCCGCATGGCGATGTGGGACAATCTGGGCCGGGTGGTGGCCGAATATGCCCATCTGGACGCCTTCTCCATCACCGGCCCCAATCCCCGCATTCGCGTGGTCGACCGCGCCCGCTCGCAAGCGGTGCTGGCGGAAGGCAAGGGCGCGATGTTCCTCTCCGGCCACCTGGCCAACTGGGAGATGATGCCCGCTGCGGGAAACCTTCTGGGCTTTGACGGCGCCACCGTGGTGCGCCCGCCCAACAACCCCCATGTCGCGCATTACCTGGAAGTGCAGCGCGGACTTCTGGGCCCGACGAACCAGATCGCCAAGCACAACGCCATGCGCCGCATGATCGCCCATCTGCGCGCCGGCAAGGCGCTTTACATGCTGGCCGACCAGAAGCTGAACGAAGGCGTGCCGGTGACTTTCTTCGGCCGCGACGCCATGACCACGCCCGCGCCTGCCGCGCTGGCGCTGAAGCTGGGCGCGCGCATCCTGGTGGTGTCCAACCGCCGGCTCGGTGGGGCGCGGTTCGAGGTCGTGAT
>JBEHXB010000098.1:0-7707 GCA_048498895.1 Pseudomonadota bacterium | reverse complement strand
GGACAGGCCAGGGTGGCCGGAAGGGCCCATGCTGTCCCGCCGGACCTCCCGGTGTCCCAGGGTGGTCTGCGCGGTGCCAAACGGGGGGCACTGTATGGTGCAAGCCATTGAATTCATTGCTGCTAGAAAGGGTCACTAAACCTTTGGTTGTGACCGTTTGACACGGCCAAAAGCATCCGTATAAGTGCGCGCCTTCGCCAAAGCTTTTCTTGCCGAACGCAGTGAGACTTAGAAAAGCTTGGCCCGCACCGAGGGGTTCTGAGCGACAGCGAAGAATGCCGAGGGCGGCAAGCCACAGTTACGAAAGAGACACGATGAGCAAGCGCGCCAATTCCAAGTACAAGCTCGACCGCCGCGTTGGCGAGAACCTCTGGGGCCGCCCCAAGAGCCCCGTCAACAAGCGTTCCTATGGTCCGGGCCAGCACGGCCAGCGCCGCGCCAAGAAGCTCTCCGACTATGGCACCCAGCTTCAGGCCAAGCAGAAGCTGAAGGGCTATTACGGCAACATCACCGAGCGCCAGTTCCGCAAATATTATCAGGACGCCTCGCGCCGCCCCGGCGACACCGGCGAGAACATGATCGGCCTGCTGGAGACCCGTCTCGACACGGTGGTCTATCGCGCCAAGTTCGTGCCGACCCCCTTTGCCGCGCGCCAGTTGGTCAGCCACGGCCATGTAAAGGTCAACGGCCGCCGCGTGACCATCGCCTCCTATCATGTGACCGACAAGGACTCGATCGAGCTGTCCGACAAGGCGCGCCAGATGGCGCTGGTGTTGGAAGCCTCCAAGTCGGCCGAGCGCGATACCCCCGACTATCTGGAAGTCTCCGAGGGCCGTTCGGCCAAGCTGCTGCGTACCCCCAAGCTGGCCGACGTGCCCTACGCCGTCCAGATGGAGCCGCACCTGATTGTCGAATTCTATTCCCGGTAAGATCGCCGGCATATCAGACAAGGCCCGCGGGCATGGCTCGCGGGCTTTTTCTTTTTTGCGGCCACGCTAGGCTTGCCCGGTGGCAATCAGGCCGGAGCTGTCGTGTACACATTATACGGGGATCTGGGCTCGGGCGCCTTCAGCGCCGAAGCCGCGCTGGCCGAGGCCGGCGCGCCCTATGCGTTCGAACTGGTGTCGCTGGAGAAGAACGAGCAGAAGCAGCCCGCCTTCCTGGCAATCAATCCGTCGGGCAAGATGCCGGCGCTGCGCCTGGTGGAAGGTGAGATCGTCACCGAATCCGCTGCCATCCTGCTGACCATTGCCGACCATTTTCCCGGCGCACGGCTGTTGCCGCCGCTGGGAAGCGCGGCCCGCGCGAACGCCTATCGCTGGCTGGCCTTCATGGCGGGCGAGGTCTATCCGATCGTGGAGATCGTGGACTATCCCGACCGCTTCGCGCCGCCTGGCTGCGACGTGGAAGGCATCCGCCGCATCGCCCGCGACCGCATCCGCGAACGCCTCCTGATCGTGGAGCGCATGATCGCGGGCGAGACATTCCTGGCCGGCGGCTTTTCCCTTCTGGACATCTATGCCGCCATGTTCAGCCGCTGGAGCCTGGAACCCGACTGGAAGCTGGCGCACCTGCCACGGCTGATGGCGCTGGCCGAGAGCGTGTCACGCCGCCCGGCCATCGCGCCCATATGGGAGCGGCACTTTGTCAGAAATTAAACGGCGGGTTCCAGCGCAACGCCGCGTTCGGCGAAAAACGGCACCAGTTCATCCTGCTCGAACATCTCGCGCACGATGTCGGCACCGCCTACGAATTCGCCCTTCACATAGAGCTGGGGAATGGTCGGCCAGTTGGAGAAAGCCTTGACGCCCTCGCGCACATCCTGGTCCTCCAGCACGTTCACGGCTTTGAACTTGACGCCGATGTGGGACAGGATCTGCACCGTGACGGCGGAAAAGCCGCACTGCGGGAAGGCAGGTGTGCCCTTCATGTAGAGCAGCACATCGTTGCTCTTCACATCGTCGGCGATGCGGGCCTGGACGTCGGACATGGGACACCTTTCTCAAAACGTGGCCCTGATCTAAGCATGGGAGGCCAAAGGGTCAAGAAGCCCCAGAAACAACATGGATTTCAGCCTTCCGCCCGCCCTCGTTGCCGCGCTGGACGCCGCGCTGGAAGGGGTTTCGCGCAACGACCTGGCCGCACGCGCGGCGGCCCAGACCGCGACCTTTCGCAGCGGGGGAACCAGCCGCCCCATCATCTCGGAACTGGATGCGCTGGCCTATGGACTGGCGCGCATGCCCGCCACTTTCGCGGCCAACGCCGCTGTTTTCGCGCGGCTGGCTGAAGTGATGCCGGACTTCGCCCCTGCCAGTCTGCTGGACGTGGGGGCGGGGCCCGGGACCGCAAGCTGGGCGGCGGCGACCCGATGGCCGTCCGTCAAGATGGTCACCATGGTCGATCACAATCCGGCCCTGCGTGCGCTGGCGCGTCGGCTGGCCGACGGCGAGCCTCTGCTGGCCGCAGACATTGTCGCTGGTGATGCGGGCGCGGATGGCGCACACGCCGACCTGGTGGTGACCAGCTATGTCCTGGCCGAGATGGCAGAGGCGGACGCCGTTCGCACGGCGCGGGACCTATGGCCGCGGGCGGAACAGGCGCTGGTGCTGATCGAACCCGGTACACCCGCCGGCTTCGCCCGCATTCGCGCCGCCCGCGCCGCGCTGATCGGAGACGGCGCCCATGTCGCAGCGCCCTGCACCCATGACAATGCCTGTCCGATGACGAATGGAGACTGGTGCCATTTCTCGCAACGCCTGCCGCGCCGGCGCGACCACATGCAGCTGAAGGCCGCCACTGTGCCGTTTGAGGATGAGCGCTATTCCTACGTGGCGGTGACGCGCGATGCGCCACCGTCCCGCACCGCGCGTATCCTTTCTCCACCGCTGGAGGAGAAGCCGGGTCTTACCTTCAAGCTGTGTGATGAGGGCGGGCTTTCAGGCCGCTTTGTGCCCGCCCGCGACCGGGACGAAACCCGCCGCGTCCGCCGCAAGGGTTGGGGCGATCTGTTCTAGTCTTTCGGGATGGTGGTGAGCTGCAGCGCGTGCAGCACCCCGCCCATGTTGCCCTTCAGCGCGGCATAGACCATCTGGTGCTGGGCCACGCGCGTCTTGCCCTTGAAAGCGGAGGATTTCACCGTGGCGGCCCAATGATTGTCGTCGCCGGCCAGGTCGCGCATCTCGACCTCCGCGTCGGGAAACGCGGCCTTGATATAGGTTTCGATCTCGCTGCCCTTCATGCCCATGGGAACACCTGTCAATTTGTCATCGGGATTTCTTCGCCCGACATAAAGTTGGGGAGCCAGTTCTCGTGCGCCGCGGTCAGGTCGGACACGGCGATGCTGTCGCTGTCTTCCAGAACCAGCCTGTCGCCGCCTGTCCTGCCAAGTTCGGCCACGGCAATGAAGGCAGCGCGCGCCTCTTCGACGATCTTTTCTGCCTCCTCGAAAGGGGCGGCCAGGCAATAGCGCGCCTGGTCTTCGCCGTACCAGAAGGCAATGGCGTCGGGCAGGCCGGCCAGGCCGATGCTGGCACCGATACCGCTCGCCATGGCCATCTCCGCCACCGCCACCAGCAGGCCGCCATCCGATACGTCATGACAGGTATCGACACGGCCCTGCTCGATCAGGCCGCGCACAAAATCACCATGCTTCTTTTCCAGCGCCAGGTCGACCTTGGGTGCGGGGCCTTCCTCGCGGCCCTCGATCTCGCGCAGATAAATGGACTGGCCTAGATGGCCCTTCGTCTCGCCGATCACGATCACCACATCGCCTTCGCGCTTGAATGGGACGGTGGCCATTTTGGTGACATCTCGCAGCAAGCCCACGCCGCCGATGGCGGGAGTGGGCAGGATGCCTTCGCCATTGGTTTCATTATAAAGCGAGCAGTTGCCTCCGATGACGGGATAGTCCAGCGCCCGGCACGCCGCGCCGATGCCGTCGATGCCGGCCACGATCTGCCACATGATATCGGGCTTCTGGGGATTGCCGTAATTGAGGTTGTCGGTCACTGCCAGCGGGGTGCCGCCCACCGCGGTGATGTTGCGGTACGATTCCACCACCGCCTGGGCACCGCCCTGATACGGATCGGCCTTTGCATAGCGCGGCGTCACGTCGGTAGTGATGGCCAGCGCCTTGTTCGTGCCGTGCACGCGCACCACGGCGGCGTCGCCGCCCGGATGCTGCACCGTGTCGTTCATCACGCTGTTGTCGTATTGCTCCCAAATCCAGCGGCGCGAGGCCATGTCGGGCGCGGCCAGGAGGGTCTTCAGCGATTTAAGAACCGGTCTGGACCTGTCAAAGCTGACTTCGCCCCCGTTGGGCTCGCGTGGCTGATAGGGCCGCTCATAGATCGGGGCTTCGTCGGACAAGGCGGTGATCGGCATGTCGGCCACCACTTCGCCCTTGTGCCGGACCACCAGGCGCCTTGTGTCGGTGGTGATGCCGATGACGGCAAAATCCAGCTCCCACTTGCGGAAAATGGCTTCGGCCTCGGCCTCGCGGCCGGGCTTCAGCACCGCCAGCATGCGCTCCTGGCTTTCGGACAGCATCATCTCATATGCCGTCATGTTCGCTTCGCGCTGCGGCACCTTGTCGAGATCGAGTTCGATGCCGCTGCCCCCTTTGTCGCCCATTTCGGCGGAGGAGGAGGTGAGGCCCGCCGCCCCCATGTCCTGGATGGCGATGATGGCGTCGGTGGCCATCAGTTCCAGGCAGGCTTCCAGCAGCAGCTTCTCGGTGAATGGGTCGCCCACCTGAACCGTGGGGCGCTTTTCCTCGGACGCGTCGTCGAATTCCGCCGATGCCATGGTGGCGCCATGGATGCCGTCGCGGCCGGTCTTGGAGCCGATATAGACGACCGGATTGCCCGCGCCTTTCGCCGCCGAATAGAAAATGTTGTTCGCCTTGGCCAGGCCGACGCACATGGCATTGACCAGGATGTTGCCGTTGTAGCTCTTGTGGAAATTGACCTCGCCGCCCACGGTGGGCACGCCCATGCAGTTGCCATAGCCGCCGATGCCGCTGACGACACCCGACACAAGATGTCGGGTCCTGGGATGGGAAGGCTCGCCGAAGCGCAGCGCATTCATCATGGCGATGGGGCGCGCGCCCATGGTGAAGACGTCGCGCATGATGCCGCCCACGCCGGTGGCCGCGCCCTGATAGGGCTCGATGAAGGACGGATGATTGTGGCTCTCCATCTTGAAGATGGCCGCATCGCCGTCGCCGATGTCGATGACGCCGGCATTCTCGCCCGGGCCCTGCAGCACCCATGGCGCCTTGGTCGGCAGTTTTTTCAAGTGCGCGCGGGTGGATTTGTAGGAGCAATGCTCCGACCACATGACGGAAAAGATGCCCAGCTCCACCAGCGTGGGCTCGCGGCCCATCAGCGCCAGGATCTTCTGGTATTCGGCTTCGGACAGGCCATGGTCCTTGACCATCTGTGGGGTGATCGCGGTCATGACAGGTCTCAGGAAAGCGTTTCGATCAGGCTCTGGAACAGGGCGCGGCCGTCGGTGCCGCCGGTGATGGGGTCCACCACGCGTTCCGGATGGGGCATCATGCCCAGCACATTGCGCTTGTCGTTCAGGATGCCTGCGATGTCGCGGGCCGATCCGTTGGGATTGTCGCGATAGCGGAACACGACGCGGCCTTCGCCCTCCAGCCGGTCCAGTGTCTCCTCATCGGCATAATAATTTCCTTCACCATGGGCGATGGGGACGGTGATTTCCTGGCCCTTCTCGTAATGGCGGGCAAAGGCGTTCTGGGTTTCCTCGACGCTCAGCGTCACCGGCTTGCAGACGAATTTCAGCCCCGCATTCCTCATCAGCGCGCCGGGCAGCAGGCCCGACTCGGTCAGCACCTGGAAGCCGTTGCAGATGCCAAGCACCATGCCGCCCTTGTCGGCATGGGCCCTGACTGCCTTCATCACTGCCGACTGGCTGGCCATGGCGCCGCAGCGCAGATAGTCGCCATAGGAAAAACCGCCCGGCAGCACCACCAGATCGACATCCGGCAGTTCGCTGTCCTGATGCCAGACCATGCGCGGGCTCTGGCCGGTCATCTGCTCCAGCGCGACCTTGGCGTCGCGGTCGCAGTTGGCGGCGGGAAAGACGATGACGGCCGACTTCATTTCAGTTCAATCTCGTACTTCTCGATCACCGTGTTGGCCAGCAGCTTGTCGCACATGGCCTTGAGTTCGGCCTTCGCCTTGCCGGCGTCGGTTTCGTTCAGTTCCAGGTCGATTACCTTGCCCTGCCGTACCTCGCCGACGCTGGAAAAGCCCAGCCCGTTCAGCGCATGGCCGATGGCCTTGCCCTGGGGATCGAGGACACCGTTCTTCAGGGTGACGAATACGCGCGCTTTCATGTCTTTCCGCACCGGGCCTGGAAAAGGAGTCCCCATGCCGAGCCCTGCGGAACATGAGGACGGATGGCTACTGGACCAGCACCGGGCCCTTGTTCTCGCCCTGCACCGATTCGGGCATGATTCCCAGGCGCTTCGCGACTTCGCTGTAGGCCTCGACCACCCCGCCCAGGTCCCGGCGGAAGCGGTCCTTGTCCAGCTTCTCGTTGGTGGCGACGTCCCACAGCCGGCAATTGTCCGGGCTGATCTCGTCGGCCAGCACGATGCGCATGAAGTCGTTTTCCCACAGCCGCCCGAACTCCAGCTTAAAGTCGACCAGCTTGATGCCGGCGCCCAGGAACAGGCCCGACAGGAAGTCGTTGACCCGGATGGTCAGGTTGACCATGTCGTCCAGATCCTGCGGCGAAGCCCAGCCGAAGGCGGTGATGTGTTCCTCACTGACCCAGGGATCGTTCAGCGAATCGTTCTTGTAGTAATATTCGATGATGGAGCGGGGCAGCGGCGTGCCTTCCTCGATGCCCAGCCGCTTGGACATGGACCCGGCGGCGACATTCCTGACCACCACTTCCAGCGGAATGATCTCCACTTCCTTGATCAGCTGCTCGCGCATGTTCAGGCGGCGCACGAAATGGGTCGGCACGCCGATGCCCTGAAGCTGGGTCATCAGATATTCGCTGATGCGGTTGTTCAGGACCCCCTTGCCCTCGATCGTGTCCTTCTTGGCGCCATTGCCGGCAGTCGCGTCGTCCTTGAAATACTGGATGACGGTACCGGGCTCGGTGCCCTCGTACAGGATTTTGGCCTTGCCTTCGTAAATGACGCGGCGGCGTTTCATGCGACGTGTCCTTCTTTAAGGAAGGGTCCTCATGCCGGAAAGGCGGCCGCCCAGGACCCAGACCCCGAATCTACCGGATGGGGCAGGCGCGCGGCAATGTTGCGGAAGCGCCAACCCACATCCATATCTCTCTCATATCGTTCATGGTGGTCTGCCGCACAAGCTGGGGCGGCAATTTTGCGTAAAATCAAGCAATAACAAGGAGTTACATCATGTCTGTCAGCTTCGAGGATCGTCGCAGGGGGTTCGAGTCCAAATGGGCCCATGACGCGGAACTGCGTTTTCGGGTCGAAGCCCGGCGTGATCGGCTGGTCGGCGCCTGGGCCGCCGCCGAAAAGGGGCTGACTGGCGGGGCGGCCGAAGCCTTTATTTCCAGCGTGATTGCCGCCGATATGGAGGAAAAGGGCGATGAGGACGTCTTCCGTAAGCTGCGGGCCGAGTTGGACGCGGGCCGATATTCCGATGAAGTGATCCGGACTAGAATGGCCGAATGCCTGGAACAGGCCGC
>JBEHXB010000097.1:0-7729 GCA_048498895.1 Pseudomonadota bacterium | reverse complement strand
CAAGCGGCGGCGGCGCGAACGCCGAGAGGATTGAGGGCGGAAAGCTAGGGGTTTACGCTGTCGCCGGGATTTTTCCGCGCACTTCATCGGAATAGGCGTTCATCAGCGTTTCCGTGAGCGCGCCCGGCTTGAAGGTATAAGGCCCGATCTGCGACACCGGCGTGACTTCTGCCGCGGAGCCGGTGAGAAAACACTCGGTGAATCCGGTCATCTCTTCCGGCTGGATGTGGCGCTCCACCACCTTGATGCCGCGCGCCCCGGCAATCGCGATCACGGTCTGGCGCGTGATGCCGTTAAGAAAACAGTCTGGCGTAGGCGTATGCAGCACGCCCTCCTGCACGAAGAAAACATTCGCGCCGGTGGCTTCCGCGACATAGCCGCGATAGTCAAACATCAGCGCATCGGCATAGCCTTTCGCCTCGGCCTCATGCTTGGAGAGCGTGCAGATCATGTAAAGACCGGCAGCCTTGGCGTGCACCGGCTCCGTCTCGGGCGAAGGACGCTTCCAGCGCGAGATGTCCAGCCGGATGCCTTTCAGCTTCTCGGCCGGGCTGAAATAGGACGGCCAGGACCAGCACGCGACAGCGACATGGATTTTCGCATTCTGCGCCGACACCGCCATCATCTCGCTGCCGCGGAACACGACCGGACGCAGATAGCCGTCAGTGACTCCCTGGACTGCGGCGGCATCGACGCAGGCCTTGTTAACCTCCTCCTTGGTGAAGGGGATCTTCATGCCCAGTGTCTCGGCCGAGAAGAACAGGCGGTCGGTATGCTCCTTCAGCTTGAAGATGGTGCCACCATAGATGCGCTGACCTTCGAACACGCAGGAGCCGTAGTGCAGGCCATGGGTCAGCACATGGGTCTTGGCGTCCTTCCAGGGCACCAGCCTGCCGTCGTACCACAGAGAACCTTCACGCTGGTCGAAAGGGATCACATCCGCCATTGCACGTTTCCTTGAACCGAACGCCCCGTCATGGGGCCTTGCCCGGCTAGCGGCCAGGGCCTAGTTATGTGGCATGCATTGCAGCATGGCTTATGCGAAAATCGCAAGGGTCCGACCGGCAATTTCGCTTGCCCGGCAGGCATGGCAGCCATGAACGCGGGCGGCGAGCCTCATCTTCTCGTGGTCGACGACGATGAACGCCTGCGGGCGCTGTTGCAGCGTTATCTGTCCGCCAATGGCTACCGGGTCAGTGCCGCGCCCGGCGCGGCCGACGCCCGCGCCCTGATGAAAAGCATGGAATTCGATCTTCTGATCCTGGATGTGATGATGCCAGGGGAAACGGGCCTGGACCTGACCCGAAGCGTGCGGGAAACCTCCCAGCTCCCCATCCTGATGCTGACCGCCCGGGGCGACCCGGCCGACCGCATCGCCGGGCTGGAACAGGGGGCCGACGACTACCTCCCCAAGCCTTTCGAGCCGCGGGAGCTTCTGCTGCGGGTCAATTCCCTGCTGCGCCGTGCCACGCCGGCCGAGGCCGTGACTGCCGGCCCGGTACGGATGGGATTGGCGCTGTTCGATCCAGCAACCGCGCGGCTGACGCGCGCCGGCAAGCCCGTGAAGCTGACCGGCGCCGAGGCCGCGTTGTTGCAGCTTTTCGCCACCAATGCCGGGCGGCCTTTCTCGCGGGCCGATCTTTGCAAGCGGCTGAACGTGGCGCTGGAACGTTCCATCGACGTGCAGGTGACGCGCCTGCGCCGCAAGATCGAGGAAGACCCCAAGCTGCCGCTCTATCTGCAGACTGTGCGGGGCGTGGGTTACATGCTGGTGCCGGATCGTGGGTGACATTGTCATGCCGCGCCTCCCGGATGTCCGGGCGTACTGGAACGCCGCGGCTGGCCACACACCGGTGTCCGATCGTGGCTGACGCCGCCCCACCCTTCCGCATCAAGCGCTTCCTGCCGCGCGGGCTGTTTGGTCGCTCGCTGATCATCATTGTGGCGCCGGTCGTGCTGCTGATGGGCATCCTGTCTTATGTCTTTTTCGAAATTAACCTGGACACCACTACCCGGGCGCTGGCCACTGACGTCGCCGCCGATGTCGCGCTGCTGGTGGCGCTGGAGGATTCCACCCCCACGCTGGAGCGCGACGGCCTGCGCGCCCTGTCGGCCCGGCAGTTGCGCTACCGGTTGATCTATCACGACGGCGCCAAGGTGGCTGCGCCCTCGCGCAAGCCCGCGACCACCATCGATCAGGCGCTGGACGAAACCATCGCACAGCAGATCGGCCAAGGCCGGCATTTCCTCACCGGGCGCACGGGCGTGGATTTCAACATCAAAGTGGATGTCAAGGACGGTGTGCTGGAGATTATCGTGCCGCGCGACCGGGTTACCGTCTCCCAGCCCGATCTCTACCTGCTGTGGCTGGTGGGCCCGGGATTGATCCTCCTGGCGATTGCCATCCTTTACCTGCGTGGCCAGGTGCGGCCCATCGAAAGGCTGGCGCGCGCCGCCGAGAGTTTCGGCAAGGGCCGCGCAGTGCCCGATTTCAAGCCCTATGGCGCCAGCGAGGTGCGCCGTGCGGCTTCCGCCTTCATTACCATGCGCGAGCGCATCGAACGCCACGTCAGCCAGCGCACGGAAATGCTGGCCGGCGTCAGCCACGACCTGAAAACCCCCCTGACCCGGCTGAAGCTGGCCCTGGCGATGATGCCCGACGATCTGGAGACGCGCTCCATGCGCGGCGACGTCGCCGAGATGGAACACATGCTGGATGACTATCTGGCCTTTGCCCGCGGCGAGGGGGGCGAGGATTCGACGATCACCGACCTGTCCGAGCTAGTGCGCGACACCGCCGCCGCCGCCGCCAAGGCCCGCCAGCGGGATGGTATTTCCGTCGTCACTCCCGGCCCCGTGGATGTGAGCGTCAAGCGGGCCGCCCTGCGCCGCTGCCTGACAAACCTGATCGACAATGCCCTCAAGCAGGGCCGGCGCGTGGTGGTAACCCTGAAGCAGGGCGAAAGCCTGGTGGAAATCGAGGTGGAGGACGATGGACCCGGCATTGCCGCGGACCGCCGCGAGGAGGCCTTCCGCCCCTTCCACCGGCTGGACGAGGGCCGCAACCTGCAGGCGGGCGGCAGCGGCCTGGGCCTGGCCATCGCCCGTGATATCGCCCGCGCCCATGGCGGGGACATCGTGCTGGGTGACAGCGAACTGGGCGGCCTGAAAGCGACTATCCGCCTGCCTGTCTGAATCCGCGCGGGCAACCGCGTCGCCGCGCTTGCCCGCCCGATGCCCGGGCGGCGGGCGAATCTGCTGTCCAGCATCCACGGGAGCGGAATTCGCGGAATACCGGGACGTATGCGCGCGGAAAATCGCGCCCCTCCCCCCCTTGTCAACATCCCGTTCCGTCCTCGCCGCCATCGTCAGGGCGCGTATCCTAGCAGCACCGCAGAGGCAGGTGGACAAGTGGGAACCTAGCGCAATTCCTCGGCGCGCTTTCTTGCGGCGTGTACCGCCCGCTTCATAAGACCGGGCAGTTCGGGCATCAGGACGGCCAGCGCCGCCGCGGTGGTACCGCCGGGGCTGGTCACTGCCTCGCGAAGGGATGCAGCGGGCGTGCTGTCCGCCGCCAGCAGGGCGCCCGCTCCCGCCACGGTGGCGCGAGCGAACTGCTCGGCCAGCGCGCGCGGCAAGCCTTCGGCCACGCCGGCTTCGGTCAGCGCCTCGGCCATCAGGAAGAGATAGGCGGGACCGGAACCCGACACCGCCGTCACCGAGTCGATCAGCTCCTCCTTCGACACCCACAGGGTCCGGCCCAGCGGCGCCAGCAGCGACGCCGCCAGCCTGCGATCCGCCGCCGCCACCCTTGCGGGGGCGAAAAGCCCGGTAATTCCGGCGCCGATGGCACCGGGTGTGTTGGGCATGGCGCGCACGATCCGCGCCTTGCGGCCCCAGGATTTCGCCATGGCGGCAAGGCTTGTGCCGGCGGCAATGGAAATCATCAGCGCACCGCCTTCGGCAATCTGCCGCAACGAGGCCGCGTCGGTCTTCAGCACCTGCGGCTTCATCGCCACCACGCAGCCGGCGACTTTTTTCGCCGTGACCTGCGCCGCGGACGCCACCAGCGTGACGGCCTTCTTCTTCGCCAGCGCCTTCAGCGATGCGGAGGGGCTGGGTTCGACGACAATGACCGGGCCTATGCCGCCCGCCAGCCAGCCTTTCAGCAACGCCGATCCCATACGGCCACAACCGGCAAGAACGATCGGCCGCCCTGACACTCTTGATCCACCGGTCATGATGTTACCAGCCAGCTGCCTCATGCTTCGACAAGCCCGGCATGAGGAAATCAATCGATCCTCACACTGAATCGTTCCTCACCCTGAGCCTGCCCGAGGGTGGGAACGCGGGACCCCTTTACGCCTGGCCGGCACACTCCAGTATCGCGGCGGCCATGGCGTCCTCCGCCGTCTTGCCGCCCCAAAGCACGAACTGGAAGGCGGGGTAGTAATGCTCGCACGCTTCCAGAGCGAGGTTGAGCAGCGCCTCGCATTGGGCGGCGCTGACCTCGGCATCGGGAAAGATCATGGCGTGGCGGAAGATGATGGTTCCGTCCTGCGGCCACAGGTCGAAATGGCCGATCCACAGCTTTGCGTTCACGTACATCAGAAGGTCGGCGACGTTCTGGCGGCGCACGCCCTGGCCGACCCGCATGTCGAAGGCGCTGGACAGGTGCAGGGACTGCAGGTCCTCCCGCCAGGAGAAGCTGAAATGGTGGTCGCTCCAGCGCCCCGCCACCGAGAGGTTCAACTCGTCCCGCCCCGACCGCTCGAATGCCCAGCCATTGGCCTCGACCTGGCGTTCCAGAAGGTCCAGCGGGTGCAGCGTTCCGACCGGCTCGTCGTCCAGGTGCATGATGGTCATTGCAGACTCTCCTGGCCCGTATCTGGGAAAGGGCCACAAAACGAAGCAGTTGATGACCAAACTGGCACAAGATTTTGCGCCGGTACAAGAGTCCGGGCGTTACGAATTAACCGTCTGTAAAAGATTCCACAGCTTTGACCGGCAAGAACGGATTCGCGGGCGCCGGCGGGCGAATATCGCCTAAGTGCCTGATTTGGATTCCGATTGGGACTCCAGGGCGGCGATACGCGCCGCAAGCGCCTCGTTTTCGGCGCGGGCCTTGGCCGCCATCGCCTTGACCGCCTCGAACTCTTCCCGCGGCACGAAATCCATGTCCGCCACCAGCCGCTCCAGCCGCTGGCGCACGAAGGTGTCGATTTCCGCGCGCACGCTCTGGGCCATGCCGGCCGCGTCGGTGAACGCCTTGGCCATGCCGTCGAGGAAGGGATTGTCGGTCTGCGCCATGAGAAGCTCCATCTGCCGCCTCTATATGAACAGCGCCGTCATCCGGCACAAGTTGTCTTGACAAGAAGCCGCGAAGCGGCCCGTCTAGCGGCAATCATGATTCAGGCCCTTCTGCCCTATCCCCACATCGATCCCGTCCTGGTGCAGCTGGGACCGCTGGCGATCCGCTGGTATGCGCTGTCCTATATCGCCGGCATCGTGCTGGCCTGGTGGGGCGTGGTGCGGGTGCTTCGCCGCAAGGCGCTTTGGGCCCATCCGCCCTTCAACGGCAAGCCCCCCGCCACCGAGGATGACATCGGCGACCTGGTGGTGTGGGCCACCTTCGGCGTGATCATCGGCGGGCGGCTGGGCTGGGTGCTGATCTACGGCGTCATCCTGTGCAGCGTGACGCCGGACTATGGCGGCTTCTGCACCGGCCTGCCGATGGACTTCGTCCATCATCCCATCCGCATCATTGCCGCCTGGGAAGGCGGCATGTCCTTCCATGGCGGCCTTCTGGGCGTGGTGATTGCGACCTGGCTGTATTGCCGCCGGCGCAAGCTGAAGATGCTGCCCATTGCCGATCTGTGCTGCGCGTTCGCGCCCATCGGCCTGTTCTTCGGACGCATCGCCAATTTCATCAACGATGAACTTTGGGGCCGGCCCACCGATGTACCCTGGGCGATGATCTTCCCGCGCGGCGGCAACATTCCGCGCCATCCCAGCCAGCTTTACGAAGCGGCGCTGGAAGGCATCCTGCTGCTGCTCATCATGCAGGTGGCGCTGCGCTTCTTCCGCGCCAACGAGCGGCCCGGCCTTATGTCGGCGATCTTCTTCCTGGGCTATGGCACCTTCCGCTTCATCGTCGAGTGGTTCCGCGAGCCCGACAGCCAGTTCATCGGGCCGATCAGCATGGGCATGGCGCTGTCCATCCCGATCTGGATCGCGGCGGCGGCGCTGTTCTGGCTGGCCTGGCACAAGCCCACCAAGGCATGACCCTGGCGAGCCGCATCGCCGCGCTGATCCAGGCCCAGGGCCCCATGTCGGTGGCCCAGTTCATGTCGATCGCGCTGATGGACCCGAAGGACGGCTATTACGCCACCCGCGATCCCTTCGGCGCGGCGGGCGATTTCATCACCGCGCCGGAGATCAGCCAGGTGTTCGGCGAGTTGATCGGCCTGTGGCTGGTGCAGGTGTGGATGGACCAGGGCCGCCCCAGAAACCCGCGGCTGGTGGAGCTGGGTCCGGGCCGGGGCACCTTGATGGCCGATATCCTGCGCACGGCAAAGCTGGCGCCGCAGTTCCTGGAGGAACTGGAAGTGGTGCTGGTGGAGGCCAGTCCGGTGCTGAGGGCCATCCAGGAAAGGCAGATAGCCGGGAGCGGAGTTCCCGTGCGCTGGCAGGCCCAGTTCGGCGACGGGCTGGATGAGCGGCCCCTGTTCCTGGTGGCCAACGAATTCTTCGACGCCTTGCCGGTGCGCCAGTATGTGAAGACCGATCGCGGCTGGTGCGAGCGCATGGTGACGGCCGAGGGCGGCGAACTGGCCTTTGCGCTGGCCCCCGTGCCCGTGCCCAGGGCCGCGATCCCCGGCGGGCTTGAGACGGCGCCGGAGGGCGGTGTCTATGAGACATCGCCGGCGACCCTGGCCCTGGCCGAGGACATCGCCCGCATCGTCGCCCGGCGCGGCGGAGCGGCGCTGGTGGTGGATTACGGCTACGCGGCCAGGAGCGGTTTTGGCGAGACCCTGCAGGCGGTGGGCAGTCACAAATTCGCCGGCGTGCTGGCCGGACCAGGGGCTGACGACCTGTCCGCCCATGTCGATTTCGCTGCCATGGCCGCGGCAGGCCGCAAGGGTGGGGCCGCCGTGCTGGGGCCGGTCACCCAGGGCGCCTTCCTGGCCGCGCTTGGGCTGGCCGAACGGGCCGAACGGCTGGCGAGAGCCAATCCCGCGGCCCGGCAGGGCCTGGTCCGGGCAGTGGACAGGCTGGCCGGGGCTGACCAGATGGGCGCCCTGTTCAAGGTGCTGGCCTTCCTGCCGCCCGCTTACGACCATGCGCCGGGCTTTGCGGCCGGAGCCGAGACATGATCGCCCGGCTTCTGGCCCGAAACCTGGACGCTCCCGGCATTGTGCACGGTTTCTTCCAGCGCGACGGCGGCGCGTCCGAAGGCATCTATGCGTCGTTGAATTGCGGTCCGGGCTCGCGCGATGTGCCCGAGACGGTGCAGGAGAACCGCCGCCGCGTGGCCGGCGAACTGGGCCCGGGAATCGAGCTGGTGACGCTTTATCAGGTTCACAGCGCCATCGTGCGTTCCGTTCCCCTGACAGCCGGCTCGCGCGAAGGCGACGCCATGGTGACCGCCACGCCGGGCGTGGCGTTGGGCATCCTGACTGCCGACTGCGCCCCGGTACTTTTCGCCGACGCCGGGGCAAGGGTGATC
>JBEHXB010000096.1:0-7752 GCA_048498895.1 Pseudomonadota bacterium | reverse complement strand
TGGCGGCGTCGATCATATCGTTGCGGGCAGCGCCGATGCGCCCGTCATCGGCATTGCCACGGTGATGATGGCGACCTTCGATGCGCTGAAATCGGCGGTGGCGCATCGGCTGAATTTCGTCATCACCCATGAGCCGACTTTCTGGTCGCACCCGGACCATGTCGAACAGCTTCAGGACGATCCGCTCTATCGCAGGAAGCTGGCCTATATCGGGGAACATGGGTTGACCATATTCCACCTTCACGACCACTGGCACGGGAAGAAGCCGGTCGACGGCATCAATGTCGGCATGATGCGCAAGATGGGCTGGCAGCCCTACATGGACGCGCAGAACAACCGCATCTTCAATCTTCCGCCGACCACGCTGACCTCGCTGGTGGACCGGTTTCGCAGAACGCTGGGCGACCGGACCTTGCGCGTGATCGGCGACCCCGCGCTTGCGGTCCGCCGGGTGATCGCCAGCTGGGGCAACTGCAGCAGCTTTCCGGGCATTCCCTATCTGGACCTTGCCGACGTGCTGGTGATCGGCGAGGCGCAGGACTGGGACCTGATCGCCTATGCCAATGATCTGGTGGCGGCACGCCGGCCTAAGGCGCTTGTCTTGCTGGGGCATGTGCTGTCGGAACAGTGGGGCATGGAGTATTGCGCCGACTGGCTGAAAACCTTTGTACCCGAAGTACCGGTGCGCTTCCTGCCGATCGTCCAGCCTTATTGGAACCCGGCGGATCCGGTGTTCGAGATCGACACGAAAATCTGACCATGGCCGATTCCAAGCCCGCGCCCGCCCGTCCTTCTTTCGCGCCACGCCATACCGGTCCTGTCACCGCGCTGCAGGTGATCCAGCTTGTGCTGGACAAGGTCGGCGCGGGCTATCGTCCCGCCACCATCGACCATGTCAGCGCCGGCGATCCGTTGACGCCCGTGACCGGCATTGCCGTGACGCCCATCGCCTCACTGGCGGTGCTGCGGCAGGCCGCCGGGGCAGGCCAGAATCTTGTCATCACCTATGATCCGGGTTTCTGGTCCAGCAGCGACAATCTGGACGGCATGGAGGGCAACGACCTGTTCCTTCTGAAGCGCGACGTGATTCGCGATCACCACCTGATTGTCTTCAACCTGCATGATCATTGGCGGGACCGCGTGCCAGATGGCCTGACCCAGGGCATGGCGCAGGCGTTGGGCTGGGCCATGGCGAAGGAGGGCGGGGTATTCGAGATTGCCCGGACCCCGCTTCTGGTCCTGGCGCGCAGCCTGGCCGGCAGGTTCGGGGACAGGACCATCCGCGTTGTCGGCGATCCCCGCCTGCCTGTTCGCCGGGTCGCCCTGGCGCTGGGCAACGCCGCGCAGATGCCGACGATCGCGCTCCTCAACGGGCCGGCCGACATGGTGTTGGCTGGATATTGCCGCGAATGGGAGGCCGTGGAATATGTTCAGGACATGGTCGCCAGCGGATCGAAAAAGGCCATGATCCTTCTGGGCGAAATCGTCTCGGCCGCACCGGGCATGAAGGCTTGCGCCGAATGGCTGAAGACCGTTACCGAAATCCCTGTCGCCTACGTCGAAGCCGCGCCAGGCTATTGGTCATAGACAACTGCAAGAGGGCGTGATGGATATCAAGAAGCGTGATTTTCTGTTTGCAGGCGCCGGTCTCGCCATCGCCGCAGAGGCGATGGCACAGACAGCCCTCCCGCGCTGGGTGTGGTCGGGCCAGCAGCCGTCCACCGTCGATCCCAACTACAAGCCGCGCCGCATCAACAAGGCAATCGAACTGTGGGAAGACGGCCAGCAGATGTACTACGTCTCCTGGGGGCCGTCGGGCGAAGGCAACGGCTATGAGGCCGGCAAGAAAATGGCCCAGACCTGGGCCGACGCCATATGCATCGACCTGGAGCATGCCTGTTTCGATCTGGCCGATGTGCGCAACTTCGTGCGCGGGCTGGTGGATGGCGGTCCCACCCGCAGCGGCCATCGCACGCCGGCCACCTTCTGTCCGATGCCGATCATCGGCTACAGCAAGGAATATATGGAGCACAACAGCTGGATGGTGGCGCAGATACTGGCCTGTGGCGTGATGGGTGTCGATATCTGTCATGCCCGCGATCCGGACGCGGTGGCCGCCGCCGTGCAGGCCATGCGCTATCCTTTCCCCTATCCTGTGTCGGCGAAGAAAATGCTGGGCGATCTTCCCTATGGCGGCGAAGGCCTGCGCGGCAACGGCAGCCAGGGTTTTGCCGCGCGCATGTGGGGCGTGAATACGAACCGGTACACGCGTGTTGCCGATCTGTGGCCGCTCAATCCCGAAGGCGAGCTGATGCTGGGCCTGAAGATCGAGGACAAATGGGCACTGGACAATGTGGAAAAAACCTTCGCCGTGCCGGGCGTTGCCTTCGCGGAGTGGGGCCCGGGAGACATGGCGATGTCGCTGAACGGGCTTTCCTTCTATCCCGATCCGCCGGTGCCGCGCAGGACCGAATTCAGCGTGCCGTCTTCCATCGCGCCCAATGTCAATGCCGCGCGTTTGCGCGTGGCGGCGGCGTGCAGGGCCAGCGGCGTGAAGCTGCTCGATACCTGCATCCCCGAAACGGTGATCGACAGCATCAAGCTGGGCGCGGGAGTCCTGGAATGTTCGCAAGCCTCCGCGCTGATCGGGCGCGAATATACCAAGCGGCGGATGCCGGTGTGAAAAGGGTCGCGACGCCGGTGCGGATGGCGATAGCGGTGGCAGTGCTGTTGGCGGCGGCGCCGGCGCTGGCAGGGTGGGCGCCGCAGCAGGGCGACTTCACCATCCACGACTTCCGTTTCCATGATGGAGCGGTGTTGCCGGACTTGCGGCAGCATTACACCACACTGGGGGATCCGAAGAATCCCGCGGTGCTGGTGCTGCATGGCACGGGCGGAACCGGCAGCGGCATGCTGAATCCCGGCTTCGGCGGCGAGCTGTTCGGCCCCGGCCAGCCGCTCGATGCCGGCCGTTATTTCATCATCCTGCCCGATTCCATCGGTGCGGGAAAATCCTCCAAGCCCTCAGACGGCCTGCGGATGAAATTTCCGCGCTATAATTATGACGACATGGTCACTGCCCAATACCGGCTGCTGACCGAAGGATTGCACATCCACCACCTGCGGCTGGTTGTCGGCAATTCCATGGGTGGCATGATGAGCTGGACATGGGCGGCCGCCTATCCCGGTTTCATGGATGCGGCGGCGCCGCTGGCCAGCCAGCCTGCCATGGCAGCGCGGAACTGGATGCTGCGGCGCATGCTGATCGAGACGATCAAGGCCGATCCGGCATGGCACGGCGGCGATTACGCCAGCCAGCCGCCAATGCTGAAGATCGCGCAGGTCACCTTCGGTCTTGCCACCAGCGGCGGCACCCTGGCCTGGCAGCAGCGCGCGCCCAGCCGCGCGGCCGCCGATGCCATCGTGGATGCACAACTGGCGGCGCCCCACTCCGGCGACGCAAACGACACGATCTACCAGTTCGAGGCCTCGCGCGATTACGACGTCGCGCCAAGGCTGGGCCGCATCAAGGCGTGGGTGCTGGCGATCAATTCCGCCGATGACGAGCGCAATCCCAACGAGACGGGCACCTCAGTCGATGCATTGAAGCGGCTGGCGCACGGATCGCTCTATCTGATACCGGCCAGCACGGCTACGCGTGGCCATGGCACCACCGGCAATGCCGCCTTCTGGAAAGACAGGCTGAAAAGCTGGCTGGCGACCGTGCCCGCCGGCGGATGATGGCTATTGTGCGGACGTGCATCGCATTAATTACGAATAAGTCCAGAAGCTTACTTCAAGATTCGAAGATATGGCCTGAAGGCAATAGCCTCTCTCATTCCTTGGCAAGGACGTCTGCTGCATCGGGATGGCGTTGGAACCAGATCCGGGCATAGGGGCAGCGCGGCTTCAGGGTGAAACTACCGGTTCGCGCCGCTGCCACTACGGCTGCCATCAGTCGGCCGGCCGCGCCGGTTCCACGCAGGGGTGGTTCGGCCTCCACATGGGGGATGACATAAATTCCATCCACGACGCGGTATTCGGCCCAGGCCAGGTGGCCGCTTTCCACGAGTTCGAAACGGCTCTTTTCCTTGTTATCGATCATCGGCTGGATGGCTCCCGGTACATCCAGGGCAATGTCAGGCCGATGGGGATGATCCAGGCCATTCCTGCCACCGGGTAGAAGATGACCGCGACATACCATTCGCTGGGCAGGTGATGGGCGAGCCCAACCATCACAATGACATAGACCGGCAACCAGATGAAAACGATCAGGATGGCGGCGATCAGGGTCTTGGTACGGCGGGACATTTTTGCCTTGGACGGGAACGCGGCAGAAGGCTATCAGAGCCCCCGGGAGCGAAGCGACCAATAAAATGACGACCGCGACAAGTTTCTGGAAAAGCCGCCGCGCCGTGGGAACATGGCTGCTGGGCGTGGCCGTGGTGATCCTGGCCATGATCACTGTTGGCGGGCTGACCCGGCTGACGGGATCGGGTCTGTCCATCACGGAATGGGACCCGATCATGGGCGCCATCCCGCCCCTGAACCATGCGCAGTGGATGGATGCATTCCACAAATACCAGCAGATCCCGCAATACACGTTTGAAAATCGGGGCATGACCCTGGCGGGCTTCAAGGGCATTTTCTGGTGGGAATGGGCGCACCGCCTCTTGGGGCGGCTGCTGGGGTTCCTGTTCTTTGTGCCCTTCGTCTGGTTCGCGGCGGTCGGCGCCATCGAGCGTAGGGACTGGCCGCGCATGCTGCTGCTGTTCGTGCTGGGCGGGCTGCAGGGGCTGATCGGCTGGTGGATGGTGGCCAGCGGGCTTGAGGTGCGCGTGTCCGTCAGCCAGTACAGGCTGGCGATCCATCTCGGCACCGCGCTGCTCTTGCTGGTGGCGATGATCTGGATCGCGCTGGAGTATCTCAGGGGCGCGCAGGGCAGGGGCGACGCGCGCCGCGGCTATGCCTTTGCAGGGCTGGTCTATGTGCAGATGCTGCTGGGCGCACTGGTGGCGGGACTGCATGCGGGGCTGGTCTACAACACCTGGCCCGACATGAACGGCCGCGTGTTTCCGGAAAACGCGTTCTTCTCGTCGCCCTGGTGGATCAATTTCTTCGAGAATGACGGCCTGGCTCAGTTCGATCACCGCATCGGCGCCTATATCGTCGCCGCATTTGCCGCCTTCATCTATGCCAGGGGCATCAAGCTGGGCGGCGCGGCCAAGACCAGCGCCAAGCTGGTGGCGGCCATCACCGCCGTCCAGATCGGGCTGGGCATCGCCACCCTTCTGCTGATGGTGCCCGAGCACCTGGCTGCGGCGCACCAGGTCACCGCTGCTCTGTTGCTGTCGGCGTCAGTCTGGCACGCATTCGAACTGAAGCACCGCGCCTAGACCGGCGCGCAGGCGCGCGAAATCGCCGCCTGCGCGACGATCTCAAGCCATCGCCTGCTCGATATCCGCGATGATATCCGCCGCATCCTCGATGCCGACGGACAGCCGCACCACATCTGGTCCCGCACCGGCCTTAACCCGGTCCTCGTCGGAGAGCTGGCGATGGGTGGTCGATGCCGGGTGGATGATCAGGCTGCGCGTGTCGCCCAGATTGGCCAGGTGGCTGAACAGCTTGACGCTGTTGACCATCTTCACGCCCGCCTCATAACCGCCTTTCAGCCCGAAAGTGAAGACGCTGCCCGCGCCCTTGGGGCAATACTTCCTGTGCAGGGCGTAAGAGGGATTGTCTTCCAGCCCCGCATAATTGACCCAACTCACCTTGGGATTTTTCTTGAGCCATCTGGCCACTTCCAGCGCGTTGTCGCAATGCTTCTGCATGCGCAGCGGCAAGGTCTCGATGCCGGTCTGCACCAGGAAAGCGTTCATCGGCGCCAGCGCCGGGCCCAGGTCGCGCAGCCCCAGCACCCGGCAGGCGATGGCGAACGCCATGTCGCCGAAAGTCTCCCAAAGCTTCATGCCATGGTAGGACGGGCAGGGCTCGGACAGGGTGGGGTATTTGCCGTTGCCGTAATCGAACCTGCCGGCGTCGACGATGACGCCCGCCATAGAGTTGCCATGGCCGCCCAGGAATTTGGTGGCCGAATGCACCACGATGTCGGCGCCCCATTCGATCGGCCGGATGAGGTAGGGGCTGGCCAGTGTGTTGTCGATGATCAGCGGCACGCCCGCGTCATGCGCGATCTTCGCCAGCGGTTCGATGTCGGTGATGATGCCGCCGGGATTGGCGATGCTTTCGGCATAGAGCGCGCGGGTCTTGTCATCGATCAGCGCCTTGAAGCTGTCGGGATTGGTGGTGTCGGCCCACTTCACATGCCAGTCGAACTTGGCGAAGCCCTGGCTGAACTGGTTGACCGAGCCGCCGTAAAGCTGGCGGGCGGCAACGATGTTGGCGCCGGGCTCCATCAGCGTGTGCAACGCCAGAAGCTGGGCGGCATGACCGGACGAACAGGACAGCGCGGCGCGGCCGCCTTCCAGCGCCGCCACGCGCTCCTCCAGCACCGCATTGGTGGGATTCATGATGCGCGAATAGATGTTGCCGAAGACCTGCAGGTTGAAGAGGGCCGCAGCATGGTCGGCGTCCTCGAACACAAAGGCGGTGGTCTGGTAGATCGGCGTCGCCCGCGCACCGGTGGCGGGGTCGGGCTGGGCGCCGGCATGCACGGAAAGCGTGCTGAATCCATAGTCGGCCACGAGATCCTCCTCAGTTCAGGTGTTCAATGTTCAGGTCGTCTTCCACCCGCCGCACCCAGGCCGCGACATGGGTGGGAAGGCTCAAGCCTGCCTGGTGAGCGAAGCGTGTATAGGCCACCAACGCAATATCGGCGAGGGAGATTTTTTCCGCCACGAAATACCTGCGGGTGGCAAGGTGCCCCTCCATCAGGCCCAGAACCGCGTCGCAGCGCACCGGCAGGTTGGGGTCGATCTCGTCGTCGGACAGTTTCAAATAGTGCCTCTTGAAGCGCAGCACGGCGATCGCGGTTTCGTGACTGTACTGCTCCCAGAACAGCCATTGGTACATCAGCGCACGGTCGAACGGATCGACGGGGATCAGGTCCGAGCCTTCGGCCAGCAGCAGGATGATGGCGTTGGATTGGGTCAGTACCCGCCCGTCGGGCCAGGTCGCGACCGGCACCTGGCCGGCCGGGTTGAGCGACAGGAATTCGGGCGTGCGGGTTTGCATTTCGATCACGCTGGTCTCCACCCATTCGTGGGGAATGCCCAGCCGGTCGGCGACGAACTTCACCTTCAGGCAGTTGCCTGAAATGGAATCGCCATAAATGGTCATGGCGGCATTATCGAGCGACATTACTTCTTTCCCAAGCTTCCACCCTTGCCGAAAAGCAGGGGCTTTCTGTTGTCGATAAGCTTGCGGTTGATGCCCAGCCAGCCCATTTCGCCGCTGAACCGGCCGTGCTCGATCTTGGGGCAGCGGTCCATGATGACCGTCAGGCCGGCATCCTTGCCGATCCGTTCGGCCTCCGTGCTGATCACGCCAAGCTGCATCCACAGCACTTTCACGCCCAGCCGGTCCTTTTCCGCCACCGTCTCGCGCGCGATGTCGGGGGCGTATTTGGCTTCGCGGAAAATGTCGACCATGTCGACAGGCGCGGGCAGGTCCTTCAGGCCGGCATAGACCGTCTGGCCCAGGATCTGCTTGCCCGCCGCGCCCGGATTGACGGGAATGACTTTGTAGCCCTTGTTCAGCAGATACATCATCGCGAAATAGGACGGGCGA
>JBEHXB010000095.1:0-7754 GCA_048498895.1 Pseudomonadota bacterium | reverse complement strand
GCGCTGCGCCATGCGGCATCCTCCACCGTCTCCGCCGCGCCATCGCCCCTGAAACGCTGCGCCAGCTCCAGCAGCCGCTCGGTCGCATCCGCGCGGCGGTTGAACAGCACATCCTCGATGCCTTCACGCAGGGGCGTGGGAATGTCCTGATAGACGGTTAGCTGGCCGGCATTGACGATGCCCATGTCCATGCCCGCCTTGATGGCGTGAAACAGGAACACCGAATGCATCGCCTCGCGTACCTTCTCGTTGCCGCGGAAGGAGAAGGAGAAGTTGGAGACGCCGCCCGAGATATGGGCGTGCGGACACTGGGCGCGGATCTCGGATACCGCCTCGACGAACGCCTTGCCGTATTCGTTGTGCTCTTCCAGGCCCGTGGCCACCGCGAAGATGTTGGGATCGAAGATGATGTCTTCCGGGGGAAAGCCGATCCGGTTCACCAGGATGTCATAGGCACGCTTGCAGATCTCGATCTTGCGTTCGCGCGTGTCGGCCTGGCCGATTTCGTCGAACGCCATCACCACCACGGCGGCGCCGAAGCGGCGAACCTGGCGGGCATTCTCGATGAACGCCGCCTCGCCTTCCTTCAGCGAGATCGAATTGACGATGGCCTTGCCCTGGCAGCATTTCAGGCCGGCCTGGATCACGCTCCATTTGGAGCTGTCGATCATCAGCGGCACTTTCGAGATGTCGGGCTCGGAGGCGATCAGGTTGACGAAGCGGGTCATGGCCGCCTCGCTGTCGATCAGGCCCTCGTCCATGTTGATGTCGATGACCTGGGCGCCGTTCTCGACCTGGCTGCGGGCGATGTCCAGCGCCGCTTCATACTCGTTGGCGGCGATCAGCTTGCGGAACTTGGCGCTGCCGGTGATGTTGGTGCGCTCGCCCACATTGATGAAGTTCAGGTCGGGCGTCAGCGTGAAGGGCTCGAGGCCGGACAGGCGCATATATTTCGGCTTGCCCGGAATGGCGCGGGGCGTCACGCCCTCAATCGCCTTGCCGAAGGCGGCGATATGCTCGGGCCTGGTGCCACAGCAGCCGCCCACGATATTGACCAGGCCGGAGCGGGCAAATTCTCCGATCATCTCGGCCATTGTTTCGGGCGTCTCGTCATAGCCGCCGAATTCGTTGGGCAAGCCCGCGTTCGGATGCGCCGACACCAGCGTGTCGCAGGCCGCCGCCAGTTCGGCGATGTGGGGACGCAGCTCCTTGGCGCCCAGCGCGCAGTTCAGGCCGATGGCGAACGGATCGGCATGGCGCACGCTGTGCCAGAAGGCGGTCGGCGTCTGGCCGGTCAGGGTGCGGCCCGACAGGTCGGTGATGGTGCCGGAGATCCACACCGGCAACCGCACGCCCAGTTCCTCGAAAACCTCCTCGATGGCGAAGATGGCCGCCTTGCAGTTGAGGGTGTCGAACACCGTCTCGATCATCAGGACATCGGCGCCGCCCCGGATCAGGCCGCGTGCGCCTTCGCGATAGGTCGCTCGCAACTGGTCGAAGGTGACGTTGCGGAATGCCGGATCGTTCACGTCCGGCGAGATCGAGGCGGTGCGGTTGGCCGGGCCCAGCACGCCGGCCACCAGGCGCGGGCGATCGGTGGTGGAGAATTCGTCGCACAGCGCGCGCGCCAGCCGGGCGCCCGCCTCGTTCAGTTCGCCCACCAGATGGCCCAGGCCGTAATCCTCCTGGCTGGTGAAGTTGGAATTGAAAGTGTTGGTCTCGATGAAATCGACGCCGGCTTCCAGGTACATGCGGCCGATGTTCTGGATGACCTCGGGCTTGGTCAGGGTGAGAAGGTCGTTGTTGCCCTTCAGCTCGCTGGGATGGTTGCCGAAACGGGTGCCCCGGAAATCGTCCTCGCCCAGCCGGAAGCCCTGGATCATCACGCCCCAGGAGCCGTCCAGCAGCAGAAGACGCTTCTGCGCCTCCTCTTTCATCCAGGCAATTCGGGCATCGCGGGTATGGCTCATGGCTTATTCCTTAGGGCGGACACCCAGGATGCGGCAGGCCGCATAGGTGAGGTTCGCCTGGTTGAGGGTGTAGAAGTGGAACTGGCTGAAGCCGTGGGCACGCAGCTGCTCGACCTGGTCGGCCAGCACGGCGGCGGCGACGATGCGCCGGGTCTCGGCATCCTCGTCCAGCCCGTCATAGGCGCGCGAAAGCCAGCCGGGAATCGAGGCGCCGCAGCGCGCCGCCATGCGTTCGACGCCACGGAAATTGTTGGTGGGCATGATTCCGGGCACCACCGGAATGGTGACGCCGGCCCGGGTCGCATCGTCGCGGAAGCGCGCCGTCATCTCGTTGTCGAAGCAGAATTGGCCCAGCGCGCGCGATGCGCCCGCGTCCATCTTGGCCTTCAGCAGGTCAACGTCATGGGCGTGGCTGGGCGAGTCGGGATGACGTTCGGGATAAAAGCTCACCGACACTTCGAAGGGGGCGATCTTCCTTATGCCTGCGATCAGCTCGGGCGTGGAGCGATAACCATCGGGATGGGGGGCGTAGCACCCTTTCATCTCGGGCATGTCGCCGCGCAGCGCGACGATGTGGCGGATGCCCGCGTCCCAATAGGCACGCACGATATCGTCGATCTCTCCACGCGAGGCGGCCACGCAGGTCAGGTGCGCCGCCGGCTTCAGGCTGGTTTCTTCCACGATGCGCCTGACGGTCGCGTGGGTGCGCTCGCGCGTCGATCCGCCCGCGCCATAGGTGACCGAGACAAAGGCGGGCGCCAGCGGCTCGAGCCGGCGGATGGCATTCCACAGCGCGCTTTCCGCTTCCGCCGTGCGGGGCGGGGAAAATTCGAAGGATACCGCCGGCGCGGAATCCTCGATCACCGATCTCAGGCTCATCCCCGATCCTTTTTCTTCTTTTCGGCCAGCCACAGCTTGACCGTGAGTTTTTCGCCGGTCTCGGCGTGAGGGGCGATGGTCTCGACGCCCGCGGGCACAAGGCCCGCGGCGGCGAACCAGCCTTCCACCTCGCGGCCGGAAAAGCCCAGACGGCGATGGGCGAAGTCGTCGCGCAGGAATTCCAGGGCATGGGGCGCGAAATCGGCGATCAGAAGGCGCCCGCCCCCGCTCATCACGCGCGCGGCTTCCGTCACGGCCGCGCCCGGATCGTCCAGATAATGCAGCACCTGGTGGAAGAGCACGACATCGAAGCCGCCGGCCCGGCTCTCGGCGCCGTTTCCATTGGCAAAAGGCAGGCGATAGATGTCGGCCAGACGCACCTGGGCATTGCCGATGTCGGCGCGCAGCAGCCGGTCGCGCGCGATCGCCAGCATTTCCGAACTCACATCGATGCCGACGGCGCGGGTGGCGCTTGGCGCCAGCAGTTCCAGCATCCGTCCCGTGCCGGTGCCCGCATCCAGCAGATTGTTGATCGGCGCCCCGGTCAGCTTGCGCAAGATCGCGTCTTCCACGTCGCGCTCGGGCGCGTGCAGGGCGCGAATGCGCTCCCATTCGGCGGCATTGGCCTTGAAATAGGCGGCCGCAGCCTGGGCGCGGGCCTCGCGCACATGGGCCAGGCGCGCGCGATCGGCTTCCTGCAGCGCCGGATCGGCGAGCTGGGCGACCACCCGCCCCAGATCCGCGCCCTCACCCCGGTCGGCCGCACGGCAGAACACCCAGCTTCCTTCCTTGAACCGCTCCACCAAACCAGCCTCGCCCAGGAGCTTGAGGTGCCTGGAAACGCGCGGCTGGCTCTGGCCCACGATCTCGATCAGCTCGCTGACCGTCAGTTCTGCCTGGCGCAGGAGCAGGAGCAGTCGCAGCCGGGTGGGATCACCCGCCGCCCGCAGCATGGAAACCAGCCTGTCCATTACCCTCTCACATATAAACATATCTTTATATGCTTAGGGCATCTTCTTCGCAAGGGTCTGGACGTATGGGGTCGAAAAACGGCAAAAGCCCCCCAATTACAACGGGCAGTACAAGGGGTTGCGTGGTGTCTGGTTCAAGTCGGGGGGTACGGGCCCTGGGATTGTGCGCAGTCGTCGCCTGCCTGGCGGTTGCGGCCTGTGCCGGGCCACAGGCCGTGGGGACGAACGACCCCCTGGAACCGACCAACCGCGCCATCTTCCGGGTGAACCGGTGGTGGGACCGCTGCTGCCTGGTGCCGACGCTGGAGCGCTATCGCACCTGGGTGCCGGCAGAGGGCCGGCAGGCCATCCACAATTTCCTGGGCAATCTGGGCGCGCCGATCACCTTCGTGAACGACATCGCCCAAGGTGAGACGGAACGCGGCCGCCAGACGGTGGAGCGCTTTGCGATCAATTCCACCCTGGGCGTGGGCGGCCTTTTCGATCCGGCAACCCGTTGGGGCGTTGCCCCGCACAGCGAGGATGCAGGCCAGACCCTTGGCGTATGGGGCGTCAATGAAGGCCCCTATCTGGTGATCCCGCTTCTGGGGCCGTCCAATCCGCGCGATGTGGCCGGCATAACCGCCAATGTGCTGCTCGATCCCACAAACCTCATTCCCTTGAAGCAGCACCTGTGGTGGGCAGGCTTCCGTCAATATATGGTGTTGGTGGATGTGCGCAGCGAAACACTGGATGCGTTGCGCGAAGTGGAACGCAACTCCGTCGATTATTATGCCAGCATGCGCAGCCTCTATCGCCAGGCCCGGGCCGATCAGATCCGCAATGGAAAGCCGGCGCCGGCGGAAAATTTGCCGGATTTGTGAGGCTTATGCCGCGTGAACGAAGCGCCATATCCCGGCTGGGGCCTTGAAGTTGCCACAGCAACCCGCTTTGCTGCGCCGGCTAACGACGAATAGGTTCCCATGCATATCGAACGACCGCTTTCCCTGATCCGCCGCGCTGTCCTGGCGCTGGCCCTGCTGGCTGTTGCGCCGATCCTGGCGGCGGCTCCGGCCGCGGCCGCGCCCGACCCGGCCGCCACCTTCGTCAACGACAATATCCAGAAGGGGCTGCACATTCTCAACGACAAGCAGCTCAGCCAGACGCAGAAGCGCGACCAGTTCGAGCATTTCCTGCTGGGCCTGGTGGATGTTCGGCGCATCGCGGTCTTCACCCTGGGCCCGTACCGGCGCACCGCATCGCCCGCCGATGTCGACGCCTTCGTGGCGGCGTTCCGCGACTATGCAGTGGCCGCATACCAGAACTATTTCTCCAAATATTCCAACCAGACGCTGAAGGTGACCAGTTCCACCCAGCGCGCGCCCACCGATTATATCGTCACCACCAACATGATCGATCCGGGCGACAGCAGCGGCAAGCCGCCGCTTGAGGTCGATTTCCGCGTGCGCACCGACACCGGAAAGCCCGTGCTGGTGGATGTGGCGGTGGCGGGGGTGTGGCTGTCGCTGGAACAGCGCGACCAGTTCACCGCCTTCCTGGGCCAGAACAACGGCAATGTGCGCGCCCTGATCGCCCACCTGAGCGACCTGGCGCAGAACCTGGGCAGGCCCACGCAATAATCCATCGGGCGAAACTTCGCCCGGGCTGCCCGCCCGTGCGCAGCGCGGGCCGGGCGGCGCCTTTGCAACCGCGCCGGCGCGCCCGGCAAAGACTAGGCGCGCGCGAACCTCTTGTATTTTATCCGATGCGGCTGGTCCGCCTCGATCCCCAGGCGGCGCTTACGGTCGGCCTCATAGTCCTGATAGTTGCCCTCGAACCATTCGACATGGCTGTCGCCTTCGAAGGCCAGGATGTGGGTGGCGATGCGATCCAGGAACCAGCGGTCGTGGCTGATGATCATGGCGCAGCCGGCAAAGTCCTCCAGCGCCGATTCCAGCGCGCGCAGGGTATCGACGTCCAGGTCATTGGTGGGTTCGTCGAGCAGCAGAAGATTGGCGCCCGACTTCAGCATCTTGGCCAGGTGCACACGGTTGCGCTCGCCGCCCGACAGCTGGCCAACCTTCTTCTGCTGATCGCCCCCCTTGAAGGCGAAGGCGCCGGTATAGGCGCGTGAATTGATCTTGGTCTTGCCGAACTCGATGACGTCGGTGCCGCCGGAGATCTCCTCCCACACGGTCTTGGCCGGATTGAGCGCATCGCGGCTCTGGTCGACATAGCCTATCTGCACGGTGGGACCGATGCGCAGCGTGCCGGAATCGGGCTTTTCCTGGCCGGTAATCATCCTGAACAGCGTCGTCTTGCCCGCGCCGTTGGGGCCGATCACGCCGACGATGCCGCCCGGCGGCAGGATGAAATTCACATTCTCGTACAACAGCCGGTCGCCGAACGCCTTGGAAAGGCCTTCGGCCTCAACCACCACGCTGCCCAGCCGCTCGGCAACCGGGATCATGATGGTGGCGGTGCCCTGGCGCTGTTCCTGGCTCTTGGCCACCAGGTCCTCGTAGCGGTTGATGCGCGCCTGGCTCTTGGCATGGCGGGCCTTGGGGCTCTGGGCGATCCATTCGCGCTCGCGCGCGATGGTGCGCTGCTGGGCGGCTTCTTCGCTGGCTTCCTGCCTGAGGCGCTTTTCCTGCACGTCCAGGAACGAGGTGTAGTTGCCTTCATGCGGAATGCCCTTGCCGCGGTCCAGCTCGAGGATCCAGGACGTTACATTGTCGAGGAAATAGCGGTCGTGGGTGACCAGGATCACGCAGCCCTTGTATTCGCGCAGGGTCTTTTCCAGCCAGGAGACGGATTCGGCATCCAGGTGGTTGGTGGGTTCGTCCAGCAAAAGGATATCGGGCGCATCCAGCAGCAGCTTGCACAACGCCACGCGGCGGCGCTCGCCACCGGACAGCGTGGTGACATCGGCGTCGGGATCGGGGCAGCGCAGCGCATCCATCGCCTGGTCCACCTGCGAGTCCAGGTCCCACAGGCCCTGCGCCTCGATTTCGTCCTGCAGGCGCGCCATCTCGTCGGCCGTCTCGTCGGAATAGTTGGCGGCGATCTCGTTGAAGCGATCAACCAGCGCCTTCTTGGCGGCGACGCCTTCCATCACGTTTTCGCGGACATTCTTGCCGGCATCCAGCGCCGGCTCCTGGGAGAGATAGCCGGTGCGCACGCCGTCGGCCGCCCAGGCCTCGCCGGTGAATTCCTGGTCCATCCCGGCCATGATCTTCATCAGGGTGGATTTGCCCGCGCCATTGACGCCGATGATGCCGATCTTGGCGCCCGGATAGAAGGACAGCCAGATGTCCTTCAGGACCTGCTTGCCGCCGGGATAGGTCTTGGACAGACCTTTCATCACATACACGAATTGCGGGCCGGCCATGGGCGTTCCTTCACACGGAAAATGGGGAATGGGGGCTTTGTACCGAAGCGCGGCCAAGCCTGCAATCGGCGATCAATGGAACACCAGAAGCGCGATTTCGGGCGGCACGCCGAAACGCACCGGCATGAGGCTGGTTCCGATCCCGGTGCTGACGAACATCTCCCTGCCGCCCTCGCGAACCAGCCCGGCAACATAGCGCTGCCCGTAGCGGGAGCCGGTCACAAGCGCGCCCACGATCGGCAGCCTCACCTGCCCGCCATGGGTATGGCTTGCGATGGTGAAGGCACAGCTGGATGGCAGCCTTGGAAAGACGTCCGGCGAATGGGTCAAACAGATTGCCCGGGTTCCCGGCGCGATGCCCCCAAGCGCGCGGGCGGGATCGGCAGCATCCGATGCCCAGTCACCTATCCCCACCAGCGTCAGCGGACCATGGGGCCCGGCAAGCACGCGCCGGTCATTGTCGAGTACGTCGATCCCATTGGCGCGCAGCATGGCTGTGATGCGGGTCGGATCGGTCCCGTTGTCGTGGTTGCCCAGCACCGCATGCACGCCCATCGGCGCCGA
>JBEHXB010000094.1:0-7823 GCA_048498895.1 Pseudomonadota bacterium | reverse complement strand
CATCCGCCGCCCCAGTTCCTGCTTGTTGGTGGGATGCAGCACCTTGGGATTGCCGATGTCGATGGTGACGGTCAGCGCGGCATTGGAATCGGCCTCGGCCGCGCGGCGCTGGGCCTCGCGCACGTCCGACCAGAAGGATGCGGTGGGTTTTGTGGGGAAAGGACCATACTGGGGAATCTGCACGATCAGGAACGGCAGCGCGGCACCGAACTGCGCCCGCCAGTCGGCCATCAGCGCCGTCAGGGCCTTCTGATAGGTCGGGGCGAAATAGATGTTGGATTCGCCCTGGTACCAGACCGCGGCGCGGAAACTGTACGGCCCGATGGGCGAAATCATCCCGTTATACTGCTGGGTGATGCCGTGCATCGGTCCCCATGGAAGCTGCACGGCGATGCGGTCTTTGACCGGCTGATAGAACCATGGTCCGGCCAACGTCACGCTGGTGCCGTCATCGAAGCGGATGGCGCGGCTGTCGCCGGGGCCGCTGAGGCCGCAATTCTTCCAGCTGCAGAAGATATTGGTGACGACGGTATTGTCCCCGGCATGCAAAAGGCCCGGCGGCAGCCTGTGGGTCGCGGCCGGGGCCAGCGAACTGCCGCCCACGCCCGCGCCGTTGACCCAGCTTATCTCTTCCTCGGTTGCGCTCCCCAGATCCAGCGTGGCGCCTTTGGCCGCCTGTTCGGCCGTCAGGTTAACGTGCGTGCCAAGCCACAGCTGGCCGACGAAGCCGACGCCGGCCTCGGCGCTGCCGTCCGGCAGCGACAGGCCGGGCCAGTCGTACCAGGCGCCAAGCCCGTCAGGCGCGCGCAGCCAGTTCGCCATGTCGCTGGTCCAGGGCTTGTCCTTCGCCCCCTCCAGCCACCATTTCTCCCACACAGTGTTCCAGCGCTGCCCGGCGGCGGCAGGATCGCGCCTGTAGAGATCCAGCATGTCCAGCGCATCATTGAAGTCGCCCAGGCGCCGCAGGACCGGCTCGCTTACCCAGCCACGGATGCGGGTGCCGCCCCAGGCGGCGACAACCATGCCGATAGGCACCTTGATATGGTGGCGCAACTCGCGCGCCATGAAAAAGCAGCTGGCCGAAAAACCGCCGGCGGTCTGCGGCGATTCCACTTTCCATTCGACCGGCTTGGTGAAGGTGGAAAGCGGCGCGGTGCTGGCAACGCGCTCCACATCCAGTTCGCGCACCTGGTCATCGGTGGCGGCGGCGATTTCGGCGCGGGCATTCTGCGCGCCGGCAACGGTGAACTGCATGTTCGACTGGCCGGTGCACAGGAACACATCCCCGACCAGAACATCGTCCACCTGCTGGCGGGCGCCGCTGGAATCGGACGCCGTCAGCGTGTAGGGCCCGCCCGCTGGCGGCGCCGGCAGTTCGGCGCGCCAATGGCCATGTTCGTCGGCCAGCGCGGTCGCCTGCTTGCCTGCCATTGCAACCGTCACCATGTCACCCGGCCGGGTATCGCCATAGACGTTGATCGGCCTGTCGCGTTGCAGCACCGCGTGGCTGGTGAACATGGGATGAAGCAGGGACGCCGCCGATACCGGCGTCGCCGCCATGGCCAGCAATGCAACCGCGGAAAACAGGTGTTTCATCGTCATGTCCCAGCTTCAGCACGGCCTTGCGCAGCCCGATGGAGGCGAATTTGCCAGAGCACGTTCCGCACCGCCAGTGGCAGCAGTGCCCGGCTGCGCCAGCCCCCCGCGGAAGGGTGACGGATGCAGCCGGGCTTGCGCAATAATTCTTTTACTGAATTTTGTGACAGACTCCGGTGACGGCTATTTATGGCGCTGCAATCGCCTGTTCACCAGCTGGAAGAAGACCGGCACGAAGAAGATCGCCAGCACGGTGGCGGTGATCATGCCGCCCACCACGCCGGTGCCGATATCGTTCTGGCTGGCCGCGCCGGCGCCATGGGCGAGGGCCAGAGGCGTGACGCCGGCAATGAAGGCTATCGAGGTCATCAGGATGGGGCGCAGACGCAGCCGCGCCGCCTGCATCGCCGCATCGAAGGCGCTGGCGCCCTGCTTCTCGGCATCCACCGCGAACTCCACGATCAGGATGGCGTTCTTGGCCGACAGGCCGATGGTGGCCAGAACGCCGACCTGGAAATAGATGTCGTTGAAGAGGCCGCGCAGCGAGGCCGCGCCGATGGCGCCGATCACGCCCAGCGGGATCACCAGCATCACCGAGATCGGTATGGCCCAGCTTTCGTACAACGCCGCAAGGCACAGATAGATCACCAGGATGGACAGGGCATAGAGAGCGGGCGCCTGGGCGCCAGAAGCCTGCTCCTCGAACGACATGCCGGTCAGTTCATGGCCGATGCCCTTGGGCAGCTGGCCGATCAGCTTGGCCATCTCCTTGGTGGCGGTGCCGGAACTGATACCGTGGGCGCCCGCGCCGGTAATCTCGATCGAGGGCAGGCCATTGTAACGGGTCAGCGAGGCCGGGCCGACGGTCCAGCTGGAGGTGGCGAAGGAAGAGAAGGGCGCCATGCCGCCATACGCGCTGCGAACATACCAGCGGTCCAGGTCGTCCGGCGTCATGCGATAGGGCGCATCGGCCTGCATGTACACGCGCTTGACGCGGCCGCGATCGACGAAGTCATTGATGAAGGACGATCCCCAGGCGGCGCTGAGGGTGGAGTTGACATCGGCCAGCGACAGACCCAGCGCGCTGGCCTTGGCCTGGTCGATCTTCACGTGCAGCTGGGGCGTGTCGTCAAGGCTGTTGGGACGCACGCCCGAGAGCAAAGGATCGCGCGCCGCCATGCCCAGCAACTGGTTGCGCGCCGAGATCAGCGCCTGATGCCCAAGATTGCCGCGGTCTTCCAGCTCGATGTCGAAGCCGGATGACTGGCCCAGGCCCGGCACGCTGGGGGGCACGATGGCATAGACCTGCGCTTCCTTCAGCGGAAAAAAGTGCATCATCGCCCGCATGGCAATGGCCGCGGCGCCGTTCTGTTCGCCCTTGCGCTCGCTCCAGTCCGTCAGGTGGGTGAAGGCCATGCCGGTGTTCTGGCCTGACCCCGAATAGGAGAAACCGGCGATGGAGAAGACGAAATCGACGTTCTTCTTCTCCGCGGTCAGGAAGTATTTCGCCACCTCGTCGGCCACCGCCATGGTGCGGGGCTGCGTGGACCCCGCCGGAAGGTTGACCAGGGTCATGATGAAGCCCTGGTCCTCGTCGGGCAGAAAACCCGTCGGCAGGCGCCAGAACAGGAAGATCAATGCGGCGACGATGGCCACGAAGGCTAGCATCACCCAGCGCGTCAAGCCCAGTACCCGCGCCAGTTGCCGGCGGTACCATTCACGGAAGGCGTCGAAATAGTGGTTGAAGGCGCGGAAGAATCGCCACTGCGGCGGTCGTTCCTCTTCCACCGGCTTGAGCAGGGTGGCGCAGAGTGAAGGCGACAGGATCAGGGCCACCAGGATCGACAGCGACATCGCCGAAACGATGGTGACCGAAAACTGGCGGTAGATCACGCCGGTCGAGCCGCCGAAGAAGGCCATGGGCAGGAACACGGCGGTCAGCACCAGGCCGATGCCGATCAGCGCGCCGGTGATCTCGGCCATGCTCTTGAGGGTGGCGTCATAGGGCGACAGCCGCTCCTCGTGCATGATGCGTTCGACATTCTCCACCACCACGATGGCATCGTCGACCAGAAGGCCGATCACCAGCACCAGCGCAAAGAGGGTGAGCGTGTTGATGGTATAGCCGAAGATCGCCAGTACGCCGAAGGTGCCAAGAAGCACCACCGGAACCGCGATGGCGGGAATAAGCGTGGCGCGCCAGTTCTGAAGGAAGATGTACATCACCAGCACCACCAGCACGATGGCTTCCAGCAGCGTCACCACCACATCGTGGATCGAAAGGCGGATGAAGGTGGTGTTGTCGACCGGAAAGCTCATCTTCATGCCCGGCGGCAGCAGGGGCTTGAGGCTCTCGGCCCGGGCCTTGACCGCGTCCACGGTCTTCAGCGCGTTGGCGCCGGGCGCCAGCATGATGGCGATGCCCGAAGCGGGGTGGCCGTTGAATTTGCTCTCGACCGAATAGGTCGCCGCGCCGAGCTCGACGCGGGCGACATCCGACAGGTGCACGACCGCGCCCGATGGCGAGGTCTTCAGGATGATGTTGCGGAACTGCTCGGGTGTCTGCAGCCGCGATTGCGCGGTCACGGTGGCATTCAGCGCTGCCGTCGGCGGGGCGGGCTGGGCACCGATCTGGCCGGCGGAGACCTGGACGTTCTGGGTCTGCACCGCGGCATAGACGTCCGATGGCTGCAGCCCGTAATTCTTCAGCCTGAACGGGTCCAGCCAGATGCGCATCGCATATTCGGCGCCGAAGGTCTGGGTGCCGCCCACGCCCGGCACGCGGCTCAGGGGATCGTTGACGTGACTGACCAGGAAGTCCGAAATGTCGACATTGTTGTAGCGGCCGGTGTCGTCATAGATGGCCACCACCAGGATGAAATTGTTCTGGACCTTCTGCACCGTCACGCCCAGCTGCTGCACGGCGCTGGGCAGCAGAGGCACGGCGGCCTGCACCTTGTTCTGCACCTGGACCTGGGCGATGTCGGGATTGGTGCCCGCCGCGAACGTGGCGGTGATCTGCACCGAGCCGTCGGCGTTGGAAGACGATGAGAAATAGAGCAGGTTGTCCAGGCCCGTCAGCTGCTGCTCGATCACCTGGGTGACCGAGGATTGCAGCGTGGCCGCATCGGCGCCCGGATAGAAGGCATTCACCATCACGCTGGGCGGGGCGATGTTGGGATACTGCTCGACCGGAAGCGTCAGCGCGGCAATACCGCCGGCCAGCATGATCACGATGGCGATCACCCAGGCAAAGACGGGGCGATCGATGAAGAAGCGCGACAGCGACATGGGCCTCTCTCAGTGCCTGGCTTGGGGCGGCGGCATCGGAACCCCCGCTGGCGTGGGCGTTACCGGCTGGTCGGGCTGGGCCTTGCCGGTGCCTTCCACGATCAACCTGTCGCCTGCCTTCAGACCCGACAGCACCTGCCACTTGCCATCCACGGCACGGCCGGTTTTGAGCATGCGCAGGCGCGCGATGTTCTTGGCGTCGACCACCAACGCGGTTGGCTCGCCTTTCTCGTTGTGGCCGACCGCCTGCTGCGGCACCAGGATGCCGTGGGGATCGGTTCCCTGATTGAGGATCGCGCGCACGTAAAGGCCGGGCAGCAGGATGCCCTCCGGATTGGGGAAGATGGCGCGAAGGCGCACCGCCCCGGTCGAAGGATCGACAGTCACGTCGGTGAATTGCAGCTTGCCCTCATGGGCATAGGTGCTGCCGTCGTCAAGGATCAGCTTGACGGCAGCGGTGCCGGGATCGGCGTTGCCTTTGCTGGCCGCGCGCTTCAGCGCCAGAAGCTCGGTGCTGGACTGGTCGATGTCGACATAGATCGGATCGAGCGTCGACACGGTGGCCAGCGCAGTCGCCTGGTTTGCCGTCACCAATGCGCCCACCGTCACGGATGAGGCGCCGATGCGCCCGCTGATCGGCGAAGTGATGCGGGTATAGTCCAGGTTGATCCGCGCCGCCTCGGCGTTGGCCCTGGCCTGGAGGTAGCTTGCCCTAGCGTCGTCCGCGTCCTGGGGCGCGATGGCGTTCTGCTTCAGCAGCGCGGCATAACGCTCGGCGCGCACCTTGGTTGAGGCCACCGTGGCGTTCGCGCTGTCATAGGCAGCACGGTAGGGCGCCGGGTCAATCTGATAGAGCGGCTGGCCCAGCTTGACGGTCGAGCCTTCCACGAACAGGCGCTGCTTGATAATGCCCGACACCTGCGGCCGGATCTCGGAAACCGCATACGGGCTGGTGCGGCCCGGCAGCTCGGTTGTCAGCGCCACCGGCTGTTCCTTCACCACTTCCACGCCGACAATGGCGGGCGGCAGTTGCTGCTGCTGGTTGGGCTTGCCGCAGCCGGCCAGCACAAGCCCGCAGGCCAGAATTACAAATGACCGACGCAACATCGAATCCCCCAAAACAGTGCCGGCAACGGCGGCGCACCGCCTTACAAGGACGACGGATATGGCCATCCCCTGACAACGATTGAAAAAATATTTGTTCCGGGCCCATCTGCCGGCCCGCTCCCACCCAAGGGCGCCGCTTAGATAATCAGCGGCGCCGCAATTGGAAGGGCGGAATTCGACCAAAGTGCGACCAAGGCGCTTTCCACCCCGCGGGGGTTATCTATTTGACACATTCGTGCGCGTATCGCGCGCCGCGCGACAGGATCAACAGGACAAAAAGCCCTTTCAACATACCAGCCCAGATGCTTGCGGAATATTTTCAGTCCCAGGGCGTCGCCGTAGAAGCGCAGCGTATCTGTGAAATGTTCAAGGGCGACGGCCAGTCGCCAGGTCAGTGATGGTTCTTCGGCATGCCCGCCGCCGGTCAACGCACGGTCAAGCGCCGCGGCAACCCAGGGCCGGCCATACGCGCCGCGGCCAATCATCACGGCATCGGCACCGGATTGGTCCAGCGCGGCACGGGTGCTATCGGCATCCACAATGTCGCCATTGACAATCACAGGCACGCGGACGGCTTGCTTCACAAGGGCAACGGCGCGCCAGTCGGCGCTGCCGGAATAGAACTGGTTGCGGGTGCGGCCGTGAACGGTGATCGCTTTCACGCCAAGCCCTTCGGCCAGGGCGGCGATTTGCGGCGCGTTGCGGCTTTGATCGTCCCAGCCCAGACGCATCTTCAGCGTCACCGGCCGTGTGGTGGCACTGACGGCCGCGTCGATCAGCCTGGTGGCCAGCTCGGGCTCGCGCATCAGCGCCGATCCCGACAACGCGCCGGTCACTTCCTTGGCCGGGCAGCCCATGTTGAGGTCGATGATGTCGGCGCCGGCTTCCTGCGCCAGCCTCGCGCCCTTGGCGATCCATTCGGGCGTTCGGCCCACCAGCTGCACCACCATCGGCACGCGTCCCAGCCCTTCGCCGATGGCGGCGCGGCGCACGACATCGGGACGGCCGCGCGCGAAGCTGTCGCACGCCACCATCTCGGTCGCGACATAGGGCGCGCCGCAGCGGCTGGCGCTCTGCCGGAAGGGCAGGTCCGAAACGCCCGTCATCGGCGCGGTGAGAACCCGGCCGCCGATGACAACGTCGCCGATCCGCAATTGGTGAAGGCTGTTCAGGTGCCGCCCCCGACGTTGCGGATGTCGCCCGATCCGGCGATGTGGGTTTCCATATGCGCCGGGCTGGAATGCAGCGTGACATCGCCCGAACCGGCGATATGGATGTCGGCATAGTCCCTGGGCGCGATGTCGGCATCGCCGCTGCCCGCGATATGCACCTTCGCCGAGCCGGCCTGAATGCCGGCCATGTTGGCGTCACCCGATCCCGCGATCTGGATTTCCAGATTGTCGACACGGCCATGGCCCTCGGCCTCGCCCGAGCCGGCGATGAAAACCTTGAGCCGGTCCTGGTCCAGTCCCTCCAGCAGCAACTTGCCGCTGCCGGCGATGCCGAATTTGCGGAATTCGCGGCCCGGCAGGGTGACGTCCAGATGGCCGTCGCCCATGCGCCAGCTGTTGCAGTCCAGTTCGATATGGCCATCGCGCACGCGCACATGCGCGACAAGGCGCGGATCGCCGCTCACATGCAGCATGTCGCTGCCGCCGGGCCGGTAATGCGCCTCGCCCGGAATCGAGAGCGTGGCCTGGTCTTCGCCGTCCCAGGCAATGTCGCGCGCCGATGCGCCGGCAGCCTCGTCGTCGCGCCCGCAAAAGGGTTTGCCGCCGAACATGGTGAAGTCGAACCCGTCCGTGTGCATGTTGCGGGCTCCGATGGCG
>JBEHXB010000093.1:0-7848 GCA_048498895.1 Pseudomonadota bacterium | reverse complement strand
GGGGCACATGAGGCCGGAAAGCCGCGCGGCCCACGGCGGCGTCCTTGTAAAAAGGAAATCGGGTGCCTTGGTCTGGCCTTCCGGGCCACAACGCCGGCCGGCTTGGAAATCCTTCCTGGGTGAAATGCGTGCTTCATCAAAAACACGCAGGCGGTCTTTGCAGGAAAGCCGTCAAGCCAGGCGCGCGACAGACTCTCTGACGCATGGCGCCGCCTTGGCATGATATTCGCGATACCAATCGACAAACTTCCGGAGCCCTGCCTCAATCGGGGTGACGGGCTCGAATTGCAGATCCCGACGACTATCCTCGATGTCGGCATAGGTGGAAATTACGTCCCCTGGCTGCATCGGTTCCAACACCAGCACCGCTTTCCGGCCGGCAAGGCGCTCAAGCACCCCGACGAAATCCATCAGTTTCTGCGGATGACAATTGCCCAGGTTGTAGACAGCGTGCGGCGGCGTAACCGCGGGCGGGCGGCGGAGCGCTTGGAGCGTTCCTTGAACGACATCATCTATAAATGTGAAGTCACGCCACATTTCGCCGTGGTTGAATATCCGGATCGGCCTGCCCGCCAGGATTGCCGCGGTGAAGGAATAGTAGGCCATGTCGGGCCTGCCCCATGGGCCGTAGACGGTAAAGAAGCGCAGCCCCGTGCACGCAATGCCATAAAGGTGGGCATAAGTGTGCGCGATAAGTTCGTCGGCGCGCTTGGTCGCGGCATAGAGCGAACAGGGTGCCAGTACCGGATCGCTCACCGCAAACGGTACCTTTGTATTGGCGCCATAGACCGACGAAGAACTGGCATAAACGAAATGTCGCAACGCCCTCAACCGTCGCGCCAGTTCCAGCATCGCCACCTGGCCCATCACGTTGGATCGGACATAAGCAAAGGGATTTTCTATCGAATAACGTACCCCCGCCTGTGCCGCCAGATGCACAATGGCCGATATATCCTGCATTTCATCGGCCAGCGCCAGTACGGCATCCGGCTCGGATATATCGAGTTTGCGGAAGCCAAAGCCGTTATATCGAAACAGCCGCTCAAGCCGTGCGTGCTTGAGCCTCTGGTCATAGTAGTCGTTGATATTGTCCAGACCGAAGACCTGTTCGCCCTCGGCAAGCAGCGCCTCGGCCACATGAGAACCGATGAACCCGGCGGCGCCGGTGACCAGAATCATCGGCGGACCTATTCCGCCGCCAATGTATGTGCGGCCCGAGCAGAATCTGGCGCGACCGGCGCACGGCCGATGCTGACATACCGGAAGCCATAAGTCCGCATTTGCTCAGGAGCGTAGATGTTGCGCAGGTCAATGATCAGCTTTTCTTTGAGCAGGCCAGCCACCCGCACGAGGTTCAAGGCGCGGAATTCATTCCATTCCGTTAAAAGTAGCAAACCATCGGCGCCTTCCATCGCCTCGTAGGCATCGGCACAGGTTTCGATATCCATCAGTGCCCTGGCTTGTTCCATCCCTTCCGGATCATAGGCCCGCACCCGAGCCCCCATTGCCATCAGCGCCGGCACGATGGCAAGGCTGGGGGCGTCGCGCATATCGTCCGTGTTGGGTTTGAATGTCAGACCCAGTATTGCCAGCGTCCGGCCGGTCAAATCGCCACCAAACGCAGCCGCAATCCGGTCGGCCATGGCCAGCTTGCGGGAGTCGTTGACCGCCACCACCGACTCGACAATGCGTGACCCCACCCCGTGATCCTGCGAAGTCTTGAGCAGGGCCAGTGTATCTTTTGGAAAACAGGATCCACCAAAGCCCGGCCCGGCGTGAAGGAATTTTGGTCCAATGCGTTTGTCCAGCCCCACTCCACGCGCAACATCCTGTACGTCCGCGCCAACCTTCTCACACAGATCCGCTATTTCATTGATGAAAGTGATCTTGGTGGCCAAAAAGGCATTGGACGCATATTTGATGAGCTCCGCGCTCTCGCGGCCGGTGAAGAGAATTGGCGTCTCGTTGATGAAAAGCGGGCGATAGATCTCGCGCATGATCTCCCTGGCGCGCTCGCCGACGCACCCGACCACCACGCGATCTGGCCGACGAAAATCCTCGATCGCCGAACCTTCGCGCAAAAATTCGGGATTGGATGCAACGTCGAAATCGGCATCCGGGCGGGCCGCCCGGATGATTTCCTGCACCTTGCGACCGGTGCCGACCGGCACGGTCGACTTGGTGACCACGACCGTATAGCTGTCGAGATGGCACGCAATTTCTTTGGCAGCAGAAAAAACATAGGACAGGTCGGCGTGACCGTCACCACGCCGGGTGGGAGTACCCACCGCAATGAACACAGCATCAGCGCGCGCTACCGCCGACAGATCGCCCGCAAAAGACAAGCGTCCTGCCCGCACGTTGGCGGCGATCACCTCATCCAGGCCCGGTTCGAAGATTGGCACCATTCCGGCCTGAAGTACGCGCAGCCGTGCAGGATCCTTGTCCACACAGATCACTTCATGACCGAATTCGGAAAGACAGGCACCGGAAACTAGGCCAACATAACCAGCTCCGATCATGACGATACGCATGACAATGATCCTTTCTTGACGCGATGGCGAAAGGCTAAGGGCGCGCGGGCCCTGATGCTGTGACAAACCCGTGATATGTGTTGCGATGCAATCGTCGCGGGTGGCAATGCAATTAGCCGGTGCTACAGGTTCGTCTTGCAGTTCAGTTTGCAAAGGCAGGGTTTTTTCGCATGCGAATGAAGCATTTGGATACGCTGCGCGCGATGGCACTTGGTCTGGTCATGGTCGAACATTTCGGCGGTCGCACATTGAACGATCTCATTCCAATTGGTGCTGGGTCGGTAGGCGTGGGCTGCTTCTTCACGCTCAGCGGCTTTCTCATTACCGGCATTTTGCTGGAAAGTTTTGACGCACGTCCCGATGCAAAAGGATCGGTCTGGATCGACTTCTACGCCAGACGCATGCTGCGGCTTATGCCGGCCTATTATGCGGTGATTGCCGGCCTGGTGCTGTTGGGAATCGCGCCGGTCGTGCAGAGCTGGCCCTGGGACGCAAGCTACCTCACCAATGTCCATATCGCGCTGGGCGCCCAAGACACGGTCTTTTGGAGTCTGTCGGTCGAAGAGCAATTCTATCTGTTCTGGCCATTCGCGATTGCATTTGTGCCTCGACGCTGGCTGCCGGTGACTGTTTTGGCGATGATGGGATTTTCGCTCCTGTTCAAGCTCGGCATTATCCTGGGCGGATTCGATCCGCGCTCGGCCACGCGCCTGTTGCCCGGAAATCTTGTATTGCTGGGCGCTGGCTGCCTTCTGGCCGTTGTCAGCTATCGCGGGCAACGCGCCAACTGCTTTACCTGGTACGAAGGATCCGCCAAGCGTGCCTTCACGGTTGCCGCCTGGGTTGCCCTTGGGCTTGCCATGTTGTCCTGGGCGACAATCCCGAAAGAAGGCGGACTGGTGCGCTATTTCAGCAACGATATCCTCTGCGGCACATTCTATGCCTGGCTTGTACTGAACTGTGCCATCGGCGTGCGCGGGCCGCTCAAGGTTTTTTTCGACAATTCGGTCCTGCAATATGTCGGGTGCATCAGCTATGGACTCTACCTGGTCCACAACTGGATACCCGACATCGTCATTAAGTTCTTAGGACCAATGCCAAAATTTCAGGCAGCACCGATCGTTCTTGCGTCAACCTTCGGTGTCTGCATCCTGTCCTGGCACCTCTTTGAAAAGCCGATCCTCAGACTGAAGCGCTATTTCTGGAATGCGCCCCTGGATCAGCCGCGCGCGCCCGCCCCCGAATCAGGGGGCCAGCTTGCGGATTCACAGCCTGCGAATGCCTATTGACGCTGCCGCGGCCAATATCACAATTGCGAGTAACTTTCTTTCCTGATGGGGTCCCATTTGCTTAACCGTCATTTCGCTGCCGGCCCCCTCGGGGCCCTGATTAGTTGCGGTTTATGCCTGGCTGCCACACCAGTACTGGGGCAAAGTTCCTCCAACCCCGCCGCAATGCCCCAAGTCCCTGCCAAGAACCCGGAAACTGCGCTTCGCGAGAGCGGTGCCCTTCTGGAGGGCATGGGCGTAATGGACCGGGCGCGGCCTGAGTATGATGCACAAGGCTTGCCTTTGGGCGGGCTGACACTGTTTCCCACCCTGGCCGTGGCCGGCACCGTGGACGACAACATCTATCGCGCCCCCGATCCAACCGCAGACACGCTCTGGACCATCTCTCCCCGCCTCGACCTGCGCTCGAACTGGCTCAACAATTCGTTCCAGGCTTACAGCCAGCTCGACCACTATGCCTATGACAGCAAGGATACCGAAACCCGCACCGACTGGATCGTCGGGGGATTGGGACGGCTGGATCTGGCGCCCGGCAGTTATGGGCGGATTGAATCCTCATATTTCGACACGCACGAATCGCGCACGTCGCCCGACCTGGCGCTGACCGCCCTCAGCCCGACCCGTTATACCCAGGGCCATGCCGAAGGTACCCTCGTCGGCCAGTTCTCCGCCTTCACCCTGACAGGCATCCTGGGCTACGACCGCTATGATTTCGATACCACAAAACTGATCGGCGGCGGGTTCATCGACAACGGCGATCGCAACCGCGATGTGCTGGAGGCGACCGGCCGGATTTCCTATGAGTTGGCGCCCGAACAGTCGGTTTTCGTGCAGTTGACCTATGACGATCGCAATTTTGACCGGCTTCTCGACCGCAGCGGTGTGAATCGCAGTTCCGACGGCACGCGGGTCGATGCCGGCATTTCAATGATGGTGACGCCGCTTATCCGAAGCACCGCCTATATCGGCTGGCTGCAGCAGAATTACGCCGCGCCGCTGAAGGACGCCAGCGGCATCGACTTCAACGCCCAGATAGATTGGTTCGCCACCCAGCTTCTGACCGCGCATTTGACCGCGACACGGATCATTGATGACACCACCATTGCCGGCGCATCATCCGTGGCGGTCAGCCGGGTGAGCGCCTCGGCCGATTATGAGCTGCTGCGGCCCCTGATCCTTCAGCCCTATGTACGCTATACTGACGAATCCTTCGAAGGCATCACGCGCGATGATCAGATCACCGAGGCCGGACTGGAGGCGCGCTATATGATGAACAACTACCTGGCAGCCTATGCGGGGTTTGATTTCCAGCAGCGCGCGACGAATGCGACGGGCCGCGACTTCACCGACCACGTCTTCACCCTTGGAATCCGCGGGCAGTATTAAAAGTCAGCTCCAATTGTGCGGTCGGCGCGACGTGTGACGTGCCATGGTCAAGATAGCATTGACGTTGGTGGTGGCATAACGCCAGCCCAGACGGCGCGGCTCCAGGGCGGCCCGCCAAGCCCATTCCAGCCCCACCGCTTGTATTGCCTCGGGTGCGCGCGCCCTGAGACCGGAGAGGAAGTCGAACAATCCGCCGCAAGTTCGTACCCAGGTAAGGCCGGGGATCAAGGTACGAAATTGGTGGGCCAGAAGAAGCTGTTCGGGGTTACCGACGCCAATCCAAAGGACGTCCGGGCGGGTCACAGCGATCTCTTCAGCAACACAAGAAAGATCAGCCCGGTCGAAATAGCCGTCGCGCCCGCCGGCAAGCTGTAGATAAGGATAGAGCGCGCGGATACGCTCCAGCGCGCGGGCATTCATCTGTGCCGTCGCTCCCAGGATGTAAAATCGCAATCCGTGGCGCGACGCTGCCTTGGCGGCATGATGGAACCAGTCCGTTGTGGCCACGCGTTCCGGCAATGGCCGCTCCGTCGCCAGACGAGACGCGAAAACCACCGACATGCCGTCGGCGGCGACATGGTCGGCCGACAATAATGCATCGCGGAATCTTGGGTCGCTGGCAAACAGAGAAACCACCTGGCCATTGACGGTCGTGACAACCTTGGGTGGCCCTCCCCGCCCCCCTTGCCGCCGACGCCAATCGTCCAGCATGAGCCGGCACCAACCCGAGGCGGTCATCCGCTCCACCGGGATGCCTCCAATCCACACGCGATTGTCGAGTTCCGCCATATTTACCTCCGCTGCGAGACATTTACGCCAAGCCCGGCGCGATAGTCGTTCTCCGCCAGAGGGCAGTCGGGCGTTGGAGGCCCGCCGACTTCCAGATGGGTAAGGCACAGCCACGCCTCAATCCTCAAAAGGTTGGAAATGCGCGACGGCTCAAACGGCGCTGACGGCACGGCAGCGGGCCTGGTAGCTGAGCTGGCGATGTCCAGAGAGTCTGGCGGCGCATCCACAATCCGTTCACTGCCATTCCTGACGGCTCCGACGATACGCGCGTCTACAGGTCCGCGCCTTGCGGGATGGGCACCGGCATGATCCAAAACAAAGGCGGCAACATCGCTGGGCGGCGAAAAGCCGTCAGGCGCCACGACCGGCGGCGAACCGGCCAACCGGAATCCGGATGTGTTGGTTACTTCGCCTGGCGCAGCGCGATTGTCTTTCAGGTAAATGCGCGCATCTGGAAGCTTCTGCGCCATGTCGCCCGGTATCATAACGGCGGCAATATTGCTGTCGCTGTCAGGACCTGCCTGGACAATATTGCCGATGATGCTCGCCTGAAGGACCGTGGGCGCCGGTACGCTGTAAAAGTGGATCGCATTTTCGCCCGGATCGGCAATAAAATTGTAGCCGACGAAAGCGGATGCGCCACGGGCGACTACCGGATTTCGGAACATATTGGCGGCGAACAGGTTCCCGGTGACCGCAACTGCCTGATCGTCCTTGTTAATCAGCATGCCCATGGAATGGCGGCCCTTGGGGTGGCCGGCGCGGTTAAGCGCCTCGGCAATGATGGAATTGCGTACCGTCACGTCATGAACACCGCCAGCAATGTCAGCATTTTCGTCCACCGACCACGACAGGCTGACATTCTCTACCCGCACGTCATGCAGCAGATGTGTTCCGCCGCCAATCGTGATGGCGTCACGATTGCCATTGATCTTCGCCGTCGCGCCGGGACCCGGGCGGACGGCAATATGCTGGATCACAAGATCGCTGGCGCTCAGGCGCAGAGATCCGCCCGTCAGCGTAATTCCCGGCGCAGGTGCGGTTTGCCCGGCAATGGTAGTCTGGTTGGTCGCCAGCTTGAGGTCTGACGCCAGCCGGATCACCCCTCCCACGTCAAAAACCACAACCTTGGGACCGCGCGTCATCACCGCTTCGCGAAGGGTACCAGGACCCGAATCTGCAAGGCTGGTGACGTGCAGCACCTTGCCGCCTGCCACCGCCCCACCACGGGTGACCGCACCAGAAACCAATGGCGCGGCGGTGGCCCTGCCGCTCAGCAGGGCGGCAAGAACAAGAACGGGAACGAACGGCCTAACGGCGGGCACGCGCCCTCTCCCTTTTCAGTTCCAGCAACCGGCTATGCACGGAGGCATCGTTGGTGCTGGCATAAGTAGGCCCGCCTGCCAGACAGTACGGCACGCGGAAGCCAAGCATGCGAAGAAGGCGCGCCGGCCGGTCAAAATGGAGATCGGCTAGGCTAAGATTGTAGCGGAAACGCCTTGCCAGAAAGCGACGGAAGCCCCTGTCGCTGAAGCGGCGGAAATGGGGATCTTCCCATTCCGCATTATTCTTGTGGAACAGAACGGTATCGCTCCTGTCCAGCATTACCTTCAGGACATGCCCCAGTCGGTATTCGTTCGGTACGTGACTGAAGAGCACGCCGCGCTGGCCCAGCATCAGGGCAATGTTTTCCAGCGCGCGATCGGGATTGACCAGATGTTCGAGAACATCCGAGCAGATCGCCACATCAGCGGGTGCCAGATCGGCAAGTGTTTCCCTCTCCAGATCGCGGCAGGCAAAGCCGATGCCGCGCTCACGGAAGGCATCGGCAAAACGCAATCCAATGTCCA
>JBEHXB010000092.1:0-7849 GCA_048498895.1 Pseudomonadota bacterium | reverse complement strand
ACGCAGACGGTCGCGCGCCACTGCGTTGATCGAGCAGTCGAAAAGGCCGCAAGGGCGGCCTGTCTCTTCGTCTGGCTATCGCCGCGCGTTTGCTTTCCGGCGCACGCCGATAACGCGAAGGGTATGAAATCCTTCCTCGGGCAGGAAGACCCGCATGCGGTCGCCGCGCCGCAACCCCAGCAGGGCCGCCCCCAGCGGGGAAAGAATGTTGATTTGCGTTTCGGGATCATTGAAGTCCGCCGGAAAAACCAGAATCCGGTATGGCGTGGGCGGGCTGCGATCCAGCTGGAAACTCACTTCGCGATGGAGTGCGACCACGTCGTCGGGCAGGGCGGCATCGTCACAGAGCGCGGCGCGGCGCACCTCCGCGCTGAGAAAGGGCGCCACACGATCGCGTCGACGAAATGCGTCGGCTACCAGCCGCTTTAATGACTTGTGCTGGGATTTGGCGATGAGAACGTCGGGTTGCAGAGACTGCATCATGATGAACCACCGGAAAAAGGTTGGAACGGGGAAGCAACTTGCCGGGCGCAAACGCGTGCGCCCGGCTACGAGCCTGTGTGGGTACGCCCCGCCCGATTGGCCCAACGGCAACGCCTGACCATGTTGTTCAACAGGTCCATGCCCAAAGAATAGGGTTGAATTCGGCGGTTTCAAGACCAGGGCGATCATCGCCCGCGGTTCCCGAGCCTGTTCCGAAAGATCCGGCCCGCGGACAGGATCCACCAGCGGCACAGCCGGCCGGGAATGGTGCCGTAGGTGAGAATCGAACTCACGACCTATCCCTTACCAAGGGATTGCGCTACCACTACGCTACTACGGCATCTGTGGTATTTCCGAGCCTTAACCCACGAGTGGTTAAGCAAGGGTGCGCTGCTATAACGTAAGGGTCCGGCGAAGAAAAGCGCTCCGGTCCGGCAAATTGGCCAAATTTTCCCCTGGCTTCCCGATGGCACGATCTTCTCCTGAAAAACTCGCCACGGCGCTGCGCGCCAACCTGAAGCGCCGCAAGGAGGCGGGCCAGAACGCCCCGCAGCAGCCGCCGGCCGAGACCGGTGCCGAATCGGCGCGGCCGGAAACCAAATCGCCGCCAAAGCCCGCGCCCGGCTAGGGTTTTCCCCAGGTTTCCGGGCTTTGCCCCGCCTGCCGCCCCGGGCTACAAGGGGCCCACATTCACCGGCCTTTCGAGGGGTCATGGACCGTATTCGCATCCGGGGCGGACACCGCCTGTCGGGAGAAATTCCCATCAGCGGCGCCAAGAACGCCGCCCTGAAACTGATGGCGGCGTCGTTGCTGACGGCGGAGCCCCTTGTCCTGGCCAATGTGCCGCGCCTTGCCGATGTGCGCGCCATGGCCGAACTGCTGATGAGCTTTGGTGTGGGCATACAGATGACGCTGTCGCCGCATCTGGGCGAAGGCGACACGATCCGGCTGGAGGCGGGGGAGATCACCTCGGTCTTCGCCTCGTACGACATGGTGCGCAAGATGCGCGCCAGCTTCCAGGTGCTGGCGCCGCTTCTGGCGCGCCAGGGCGAGGCCAAGGTGTCGCTGCCCGGCGGCTGCGCGATCGGCGCCAGGCCGGTGGAGCTGCACCTGTCGGCGCTGAAGCAGATGGGCGCCAGGGTCGAGCTGGTTGACGGCTATGTGGTTGCCACCGCGCCGGGCGGGCTGAAGGGGGCGGAGATCGTGTTCCCCTTCGTCTCGGTGGGCGCCACGGAAACCGCGATGATGGCGGCCACCCTGGCCGAAGGCGTCACCCGCATCGTCAATGCCGCGCGCGAGCCGGAGATCGTCGACCTGGGCAAATGCCTGATCGCCATGGGCGCCAGAATCACCGGCCTGGGCGCCAGCGAGATCGTGGTCGAGGGCGTGCCGGTACTGCACGGCGCGGCCTACCGGGTCATGCCCGACCGCATCGAGGCGGGCACCTATGCCATCGCCGCGGCGATCGCCGGGGGCGAGGTGGAACTGGTGGGCGCCTCCCATGAGACCATCGCCTCGCTGCTGGCCCTGCTGTCCGGGAGCGGCGTCGAGATCAGCAACACCCCGCGCGGGCTGAAGGTGGCGATGAACGGATCGCGGCCCAGGCCTTCGGACGTCACGACCGCGCCCTATCCCGGCTTTCCCACGGACCTGCAGGCTCAGATCATGGCGCTGATGACGGTGGCGGACGGCACCTCGGTGATCCGCGAGAAGATTTTCGAGAACCGCTTCATGCATGTGCCCGAACTGGCGCGCATGGGCGCGGATGTGCGCATCGACGGCGATACCGCCACGGTGCGCGGCGTGACCCGGCTGAAAGGGGCTCCCGTGATGGCAACGGACCTGCGCGCGTCGGTCAGCCTGGTGCTGGCGGGCCTGGCGGCGGAGGGTGAGACCATGGTGGGCCGGGTCTATCATCTGGACCGTGGCTTCGACCGGCTGGAAGAAAAGCTGAGCCGCGTGGGCGCGGACATTTCGCGGGTACCCGAATGACAGGAGCGCCCACATGAGCAGCCTGAAGCTGGCCGCCGCCGACGCCGAGGATCTGGAGATAATCTCCGCCCGGCTGCAGGACGCCACCGCCAAGCTGAAGAACATCATCTGGCTGCCGAGGAAGCGGCGGTTCGTCATGATGGTGAACCGTTACCGCTGGGAATCGGGCAAGAGCCAGCGCGTGCTGGCGGGCCTGCACTTCGATGGCGTGCTGAAGGTGCAGTCGCAGAAGATCAAAATGGGCGCCGGCGAGGCCGTTGTGTCGCTGCTGGCCATCCGTTTCACCGCCAATGGAGGCGAGGACCCGGGCGGCGTGATCGAACTGATCTTCGCCGGCGGCGGCGCCATACGCCTGACGGTGGAATGTATCGACGCCGAACTGGCCGACCTGACCCAGCCCTGGGCGGCGCGGGCCACGCCGGACCATGACCGGGACGAGCTGTGATGGCACGCCGCCTGAATGCATCCGATCCCGGCTTTGCCGCCGCTTTCGACGCGCTGCTGAACACCAGGCACGAGGAAGAGGAAGGCGTCGCCCTGGCGGTGCGCGCCATCATCGCCGAGGTGCGCGCGAGGGGCGATGCCGCGCTGGTGGAACTGACCAACAAATTCGACCGTGCGGGCGTGACGGTGGATACCCTGAAACTGTCCGCCGCCGAGATCGACGCCGCCGTGGCGCAGGTGTCGAAGGAACAGGCCGCGGCCATCGAAACCGCCGCCGCGCGGATCGAGGCCTATCACCGCCGCCAGTTGCCGCAGGACGCGCGCTACACCGACGAGACGGGAGCGCTGCTGGGCTGGCGCTGGACGAGCGTGGACAGTGTGGGCCTTTACGTGCCGGGCGGAACGGCGGCCTATCCGTCATCGGTGCTGATGAACGCGATCCCCGCCAGGGTTGCCGGCGTAAGGCGCGTCGTTATGGTCACGCCCGCCAGCGGCGGCACCATCAATCCACTGGTGCTGGCCGCCGCGCGTCGCGCCGGCGTGAGCGACATCTACCGGATCGGCGGCGCCCAGGCCGTGGCGGCGCTGGCCTATGGCACGGCGAGCATTCGCGCCGTCGACAAGATCGTGGGCCCGGGCAATGCCTATGTCGCGGCCGCCAAGCGCGAGGTGTTCGGCCAGGTCGGAATCGACAGCGTCGCCGGTCCGTCGGAAATCCTGGTGGTAGCCGATGCGGACAACGATCCGGAATGGATCGCCGCCGACCTGCTCAGCCAGGCCGAGCATGACGCGTCATCCCAGTCCATCCTGATTACCGACGACGCCGCGTTCGCCGACAAGGTGGCCGAGGCCGCCATCCGCCAGATCGACACCTTGCCGCGCAAGGCCATTGCCGCGAAAAGCTGGGGCGACCATGGCGCCATCATCACGGTGAAGAAACTCGAAGATGCCGCGCCGCTGGCCGATGCCTTCGCCCCCGAGCATCTGGAGATCGCCACGGCCGATCCGGAAGGATTCGCCAGGCTGGTGCGCCATGCCGGCGCGATCTTCCTGGGGCGCCACACCCCCGAGGCGATGGGCGATTATATCGCCGGCCCCAACCATGTGCTGCCTACCTCCCGCACGGCGCGCTTTTCGTCGGGCCTGTCGGTGCTGGACTTCATGAAGCGCACCACGCTGCTGGGGCTGGATGCGAAAGCCATCGCGGCGATCGGCCCCGATGCGTTGATCCTGGCGGAATCGGAAGGGCTGCAGGCCCATGCCCGTTCCATCGCCGCGCGGCTCAATCGGCCCAGGCCAGACCGGAAAGGCTGACGTGGGCGACTGGCGGCTCTCGGCGATCATTCTCGACGAAGCCAGCGTGGTCTACCGCACCCGTGCCGTCGAGCAGGAGCGCGAGGTGGCGATCTATGACCTTCTGGACCGCAACAGCTTCCGGCCGGAAGGCTCCGAAGGCGGACCCTATCACCTGAAGCTGGGACTGGTTGAGAGCCGGCTGGTGCTGGACGTGTCGCTGGAAGACGGCACGCCGCATGGTCAGGTGCTTGTGTCGCTGATGCCGCTGCGCAAGGTGGTGAAGGACTATTTCCTGGTCTGCGAGAACTACTACAAGGCGATCCGCACCGCGCCCCCGCACCAGATCGAATCCCTGGACATGGCGCGGCGCACCTTGCACGACGAAGGCGCGCGCGCGTTGATGGCGCGCCTGGAAGGCAAGGTGGAAACCGACTTCATCACCGCGCGGCGGCTGTTCACGCTGCTGTGCGTCCTGCAGATGCGGGGCTGAGATGGAGCACGGAGCGTCGCCTTCGACGGTGCTTTTCGCCTGTACCATGAACGCCGTGCGCTCGCCCATGGCCGCCGCGCTGATGCGGCACCTCACGGGGCGGCGCATCTATGTGGAGTCCGCCGGGGTGCGCGCCGGGCGGCTGGACCCCATGGCGGTGGCGGCGATGGAGGAGATCGGGCTTGAGATCGGCGAGCACCGGCCCCGGTGCTTCGAGGACCTGGAAGACGGCAGTTTCGACCTGGTGATCACCCTGTCGCCGGAAGCCCAGCACAAGGCAATGGAGCTGACCCGCACGGCCGACACCAGGGTGGAATACTGGCCCACCATGGACCCGACCGTCGTCGACGGGTCCCGCGAACAGCGCCTTTCGGCCTACCGGGCGGTGCGCGACCAGCTTCTGGAGCGGCTGAAAACGCGCTTCGCCGCCCCGGCGGCGGCCGATACCTGACCATCAAGCTGGGGGAAAGCGGCCCTAAAGCCTTGATTTTTCCGCGATCCGCCGCCATATGTCGCCCCCGGTTGCGGCAGTCAGACAGAGGATCAATGGCCAAGGAAGAAATGCTGGAGTTCGAGGGGATCGTCGAGGAGCTCCTCCCCAATGCCAACTTCCGCGTCAAGCTGATTGCCAACGACCATGTGATCATCGCCCATACCGCGGGCAAGATGCGCAAGAACCGCATCCGGGTGCTGACCGGTGACAAGGTCATGATCGAGATGACGCCCTATGACCTGACCAAGGGCCGCATCACCTACCGCTTCCGCTAGATATCCGCAAAATTCCTTGCGCCAGTGTGCCGTGATATGAACAGGCCATGAAACTGGTGCTGGCCAGCGAGAGTCCGCGACGCCTGGCGCTTCTGGCCCAGGCCGGAATCGCGCCCGATGCCGTGCTGCCCGCCGCCATCGACGAGCGCGTGATGAAAGGCGAAGTGCCGCGCGCCCATGCCCTGCGCCTGGCGGTGGAAAAGGCCCACCGGGTGGAAAGCGAGTGGAACGGTCCGCCCGCCTTTGTTCTGGCGGCCGATACGGTGGTGGCCGCAGGCCGGCGCATCCTGCCCAAGGCCGAAGATGAGGCCCAGGTGCGTGAATGCCTCTCGCTGCTCGCAGGGCGGCGCCATCAGGTGATCACCGCCGTGGCGCTGATCACGCCCGACGGGAAGCTGCGCACAAGGGTGGCGCTGACACGGGTATCGATGATGCGGATGACGACGCGGCAGATCGCCCGTTATGCCGACAGTCGCGAAGGTGTGGGCAAGGCCGGCGGCTATGCCATCCAGGGCATGGCGGAGACCTTTGTGAAGGAGATTTCCGGATCCTGGTCGAATGTGGTGGGCCTGCCGCTGGCGATGACGGTGTCGCTGCTGGAGGGCTCGGGCTATGTCCGGTGACGATGCCGCGTGAACTGCTGATCAACGCGGGCGCGGGCGAAACGCGCGTGGCGCTTGTCGAGGCGGGACGGCTGGAAGGCTTCTGGGCGGAGCCGGCGATCGGGGCTGCGGCCGGGCGGTTGGGCGAGATCTGGCTGGCCCGCGTGGCCAAGGTGGTGCCGGCCATGCAGGCGGCCTTTGTCGATCTTGGTCTGGGGCGCGACGGATTTCTTTCGTTGCGCGATGCGCCGGCCCTGCATGAGGGACAGGCGGTCGTGGTGGAGATCACCCGTGAGGCCGATGGCGCCAAGGGCGTCAAGCTCACGGCGCGCACGTCACTTGCGCCCGAACTGGAGACGCGGCGAAAAACCGCGACGCCGCCGCATCTGTTGCGCGCCGGTCCGGGCGTGATCGAACAGGCGCTGAAGGCGGTGCCGGAGGGCACGGAGATTTATGTCGACGATGCCCGTCAGGCACAGGCGCTGTGCCAGGCGTTTCCGCATCTTCAGGTCACGCCGGCGCGTGAAGACCTTTTCTCCCGCCATGACCTGGAGGAACAGGTGGCGGCGCTGTTTCATCCACGCGTGGCGCTGCGGTGCGGCGGCTGGATCACCATCCAGCCCACCGAGGGCATGACTGCCATCGATGTGAACTCCGGCGGATTTTCCGCATCGGGCGGACGGGAGGAAACGGCACGCGCCGTCAACCTGGAAGCGGCGCGGGAGATCGGCCGCCAACTCAGGCTGCGCGGCATCGGCGGGCTGATCGTGATCGACTTCATCCAGATGGAGGATGGCCGCGCCGTTGTCGCCGCGCTGAAGCAGGCCCTGAAGCAGGACATGGGCGACGACAGCCGGATATCGCCGATGGCGGATTTCGGCATCGTCGCCATCGCGCGGCGGCGCCGTGGCGCATCCCTGGCGGGGCGCCAGCCGTGCGGCTGCTGCAACGCAAGCGGCCAGGTCGCCACCACCCAGGCTCAGGCGCTTGTGATCCTGCGCCAGGTCGAGCGCAGCGCCCGCGCCGCGCCGGGGCGCGAGATCGTGGTGCGGGCAGGCGCGGCGGTGACCGAATGGCTGGCCGCGCATGAGGCTGCGGTGCGGGCCGGCCTTGACCGGCGCGGGGTTGGTCGGGTGCGTTATGTCCCCGAGAACCGGGAGGATTTCGATGTCGCAACCTGATGAATCACAATCCGGTAAAGCCGGCGGATGCCCTATTTGCGGCAAGCCGGCGGGGGCCGGGTTTCGCCCCTTCTGCTCGCGCCGCTGCGCCGACGTGGACCTGGGCCGCTGGCTGAAGGGCGGCTATGCGATTGCAGGGCCCGCGGCCGGCCCGCAAGCGCCTGGCGGGCCTATACAAAACCCGCCGGACGAGGACTGACCGCCGCGCCGCGGGGCGCCCGCCGGTGGGCTGGACAGGGCAAGGGCCATCCCCTAAGAAGCGCCTCCCGCCTTTGTGCGCCCAGGTAGCTCAGTCGGTAGAGCAGCGGATTGAAAATCCGCGTGTCGGCAGTTCAATTCTGTCCCTGGGCACCATTCAAAATAACCCAGTAAAATCAACGATTTACGACGAAACGCCGCTCCGGAGAGAAATTTCCAAGCGGCTTTTTTATTGCCATAAAACATCAAGCAACGACAAATTTCTCCATAAAACGACGAGAAACGACACAGCATCACCCAGTATCGAACAGCATCGGGGCGAAGGGGAAAAGCCCTTATTTATGGGCTTTTCCCCACGCGAGCCCGCATGGTCGGCGCCGCGAGTCGCGAAGAAG
>JBEHXB010000091.1:0-7973 GCA_048498895.1 Pseudomonadota bacterium | reverse complement strand
GGCGGCCATCAGCACCGGATCCAGGTGCAGCTGCCTGGCCGCCACGACCTGGAGGTTGCCGAACAGTGCGTTGCCCGACGAATCGCTGCCCGACAGGAACACGGCCAGCCAGCCGAGGAAGGCCGACAGCAGCGGGAACAGGAAGCCGGCCGCGGCCACGGCCTTGCCCAGCGTATAGGCCATGCCGGAATAGTTCATCAGGAAGGCAAGGCCGACGATGGCCATCACGGTCAGCGTCGGCAACAGAACCTGTTTCCACGCCAGCATGGTCGCCTTGAGCAGACCGCCCACGCCCTGGCCCACGGCGAAGGCGGTGATGATGGCGGTCACCAGCACCGCGGTGCCGGTAGCCAGCGGCTGGAAGCTCCAGATCGCGGCGTACGGCTTTTCGTAGAGGGTGATGAAGACCTGGTTGTGCAGGCCCGGCCACTGGATGTTCATCTGGCCCATGCCGGCGACCTTGAAGATGGTCCACAGGATCACCACCGCGCACATGATCAGCCAGGGCAGCCAGCCCTGCCATGGCGGTACGGCGCTGTGTTCGGGATTGACGCTTTGGGCCGGCGCCGCCCCGATCGCAAAGGCCGGATCGGGCGCCGGCTTCCACACTCTGAGGAACAGCACCGTCGCCAGAAGACTGCTGAGAGCGGCCAGCACGTCGGTCAGGACATAGCTGACGTAATTGGAGGTCGCGAACTGGATCAGCGCGAAGCTGGCCCCCGCCACGAAGATTACCGGAAACAGCGCCTTGACCGACTTGATGCCCCCATACATGGCGATGACATAGAAGGGCAGCAGAAAGGCGAAAAAGGGAAGCTGGCGGCCCACCATCGCCCCCAGCGCGTCGGCGGGAAGGGCGGTGACGCCGGACAGCACGGTGATGGGAATGCCCAGCGAGCCAAAGGCCACCGGGGCGGTGTTGAACAGCAGCGCATAGACCACCGCGTCCACCGCCTTGAATCCCAGCAGGATCAGCAGCGAGGCGCTGATCGCGACGGGCGCGCCGAAACCGGTCACCCCTTCCAGCAGCGCGCCGAAGCCATAGCCGATCACGATCAGCACAATGCGCCGGTCATCGGGCAGATGCTTCAGTACCCAGCGGCGGAAGGCGTCGAAGCGGCCGGACTGCACCGCCACGTTGTAGAGGATCAGCGCCGCGAACACGATCCACATGATCGGCCACAGCGCGAAGGTGACGCCGTCCAGTGTGGCCGACACCGCCAGGCCGATGGGGAACTTCCACACGCCGAGCGCGATGATCACGCCCGCCACAAGGCCCGCCAGCGAGGATTGCCACGCCGGGCGCTTGAGAAGGCCCAGCATCACAAGCACGACCGCGATCGGGATCGCCGCCACCAGGAAGGACAGGCCAAGGCTGCCGTTCACGGGCGTCAAAAGCTGATGGAACATGTTTCCCCTCCTTGCCACAGGCGTGGCGTTGCCGAACGCGTCGGCGCGTGACCTTCGGGACGATGCGGGGAAGTCGGACTGCGGGGCCTTCGGCTCCGGATGTCCGTGATGTCCCTTCAAGCCCCTGCTTTTATGCGACCGTTAGAGCAAAAAACCGCCCTGCGGCCAAGGCTTTCCCGACTGTGCAGTGCACCATTCGCACACGCCGGCACTGTGATTGAAGGGCGCTCTACCTGTTCCAGGTCGAGGCAATGTGGTCGGGATCTTCCTGCGAGTTGCGCTCGGACAACAGGAAATCATAATAGCCGCAGGTCTTGCCGCCGGGATACTCGCGGCAGATGGTGGGCCGGGCGGTGTAGATGGTGCAGCGGCGCGCATCGGTGTCGAAGAAGCGGCAGATGCGGCCGAAATGCTCGTCGGCCTTGCGCCGCATGGCATAGGGCTCGTCGCCTTCCTTCTTGGTGAATTTGCGCTGCGCCTGTTCGAAGGAAAGACCGAAATGGTCGGCCAGCCGCTGCACATCTCGCTTCTTGAGCGGAATGATGGGATAAGAGCAGCAATAGCCGGGGCATTTCGAACAATTGTAGATGGCCATCGCCGTACCTTGAATCGGTGCTTCGCTCCACCTCTAGCATGAAGGCGCCTGCCGCCTGAAAGGTTCCCCGGGATAATGCCGCGGTGGCGACCCCGTGACGCGCCCCTGTCGCAAGTCTCACTTTTGCCAGCTTCCACGCTGTTGTATTGGAACGCAAATGGGTAAGCAGCCGATCTTCTTCGACGCTTCCGGGCGTCGGGCCGCACGCGTCCGCTGGATCGCCTGGACCGCCGCCGCGGTGGTCGCGGTGATGCTGACCGGCTTTGGCGTGAGCGTGGCGCTGTCTCCGCCCATTGCCGGGCTGCAACTGCCCGGCAAGCCGGTGGCGGTGAACCCCACCGAGCTGATCCGCCGCGCGGCGAAGCCGGGCCTTCTGGCGCGCGCCGAAAGGCTGGCGGCGCAGGCGCGCCACCGCCGGGCGGAAGCCGCGCGCAAGCGTCGTCATGCCGGTGAACTTTCCAGCCGCCTGTTGCCGGCGATCCTGAAGCCGCAGCACGGCCGGTCCCTGGCGATCGCCTTCTATACGAACTGGGGCGGGCGCGACGATCCGAGCTGGCCGGCGCTGCGCCGTTCGCTGAAATACCTGGACTGGGTGGTGCCCAGCTGGCTCACCCTGTCGGGCCCCGACGAAAAGCTCACCATCACGCTGGACGAGAAGGCGCTGCGCTATATCCGCGCCCACAAGCCGGGCGTGGCCATCCTGCCCATGATCCAGAACGCGGAAGGCGGAAACTGGAACGGACCCGGACTCGCCGCGCTTCTGGCCAGCCCCCGGCGCCAGGAGGCGCTGGTAAAGTCCATCGTCACCTTCCTGGCCCAGCGCCACCTGCAGGGGGTGATGGTGGATTTTGAAAATGTGCCCAAGGGAGCGGATCGGGACCTTGCCGCCTTCCTGAACCGGCTGTCGGCCGCCTTTGCCCCTCATGGCTGGATCATCGCCCAGGCCGCGCCGTTCGACGATCCGGACTGGCCCTACAAGACCTATGACGACATCGTCGATTACACGGTGCTGATGGCCTATGACGAGCGCGACCAGAACGATCCGCCCGGCGCCATCGCCTCCGAAAGCTGGTTTGAAAAGACGCTGGACAAGCGGATGAGGACGCTCGATCCGGCCTCCACCATCATCGCGCTGGGTTCATATGCCTATGACTGGACGGGCCCCGGCGTCGCGTACGGCACCAGCTTTGCAGAGATCATGGTCTATGCTCGCGACTCCGGCGCGAAGATCCAGTTCGACGACGCGAGCAACAATCCGCATTTCTCCTACCGCGACTCGGACGGCACCAATCACCAGGTCTGGTTCCTGGACGGTGCCACGGTCTTCAACCAGATTCATGCCGCCGATGCCTATCAGCCGGCGGGCTATGCGCTGTGGAAGCTGGGCAGCGAGGACCCTTCGGTTCCGCCCATCCTGGGGCGTTCCTACAACGCGCCCGCGCCGAAAAGCCTTCAATCCATACCCACCAACGACGACGTCGATTTCGACGGCGAGGGCGAGATCCTGAGGGTGGAATCCAACCCCACCCGGGGCGTGCGCAAGCTGGACATCGACAAGACCACCGGCGACATCGACGACGAGACCTATGTCGATCTGCCGACCAACTATGTGATCCGCCGCGTGGGCGCGGTGCCCAAGAAGCTGGCGCTGACCTTCGATGACGGCCCCGATCCGGAATGGACGCCCGCCATCCTGTCCATCCTGAAGGAAAAGCATGTCCCCGCGACCTTCTTCATGATCGGCGCGAACATGGAGTCCTATCCCGGCCTGGTGCAGAAGGTTCTGGCCGCGGGGAACGAGATCGGCAGCCATACCTTCACCCATCCCAACCTGGCCGACACGCCGCCCGCCGCCGTGCGGCTGGAGCTGAACGCCACCCAGCGGCTGTTCCAGGCGCTGACCGGCCGGTCGATGCGGATGCTGCGTCCGCCTTATCTGGCCGATGCCGAACCCAGCGATGCCGAAGAGATCGTGCCGGTCGAGATCGCGCAGAACCTGGGCTACATCACGGTGGGCACCCATGTCGACACGCTGGATTGGCGCAAGCCCAGTGTCGAGCAGATGATGAAAAGCGTGCTGCGCTATGTGAACCATCCCAATCCGGACCTGCGCGGCAACATCATCCTGATGCATGATTCCGGCGGCGACCGTTCCCGGACACTGGCGCTGCTGCCGGTGCTGATCGACAAGCTGCGCGCCCAGGGCTACAGCTTCGTTCCGGTGTCGGAGCTGGGCGGGTTTACCCGCGACCAGGTAATGCCGCGCCTGCCGCTTACCGCCAGCCTTTATGCCGACCGGGTGGTGTTCCTGACCATCTCCTGGATATCGCAGCTTCTCTATTGGTGTTTCCTGGGCGCGATCGTGCTGGGCGTGGCGCGCCTGGTCGTGCTGGCGGGGCTGGCCCTGTGGAACCGCACCCATCAGAGAAAGCCGCCTATGGGCGGCCCGCTTCCGGGCGTAAGCGTGCTGATCCCCGCCTTCAATGAGGAGAAGGTGATCGTCTCCACCATCGAGCGCATCCTGTCCAGCAGGCACGAGAACCTGGAGGTGTTGGTGGTCGATGACGGCTCATCCGACAACACCGCCCACCTCGCCCGCACGCATTTCGCGCACGAGCCCCGCGTGGCGGTGATGTCGATCCCCAATGGCGGCAAGGCCAACGCCCTGAATGTCGGACTGGCGGCGGCACGGCACGATATCGTGGTGGCCCTGGATGCCGATACCCAGTTCGAGGCCGAAACCATCTCGCGGCTTGTGCGCTGGTTCGCCGATCCTCAAACCGGCGCGGTGGCCGGCAACGCCAAGGTCGGCAACCGGGTCAACATGATCACCCGCTGGCAGGCGCTGGAATATGTGGTGGCGCAGAACCTGGAGCGGCGCGCGCTTTCGGCGCTGGACACGCTGACCGTGGTGCCGGGCGCCGTGGGTGCCTGGCGGCGGGAGGCGCTTCTGAAACTGGGCGGCTTTCCGGCCGAGACACTGGCCGAGGACCAGGACCTGACGATTGCCATCCAGACCGCGGGCTATTCGGTGGTTTTCGATCCCGCCGCCGTGGCCTGGACGGAGGCGCCCGCCACCGTGAAGGGGCTGGCCAAGCAGCGCTTCCGCTGGGCCTATGGCACGCTGCAATGCCTGTGGAAGTACCGCGGCATCACCTTCAATCCGCGCTATGGCGAACTGGGACTGGTGGCGCTGCCGCAGGTCTGGCTGTTCCAGATCCTGCTCACCACCCTGGCGCCTGTCGCCGATCTTCTGCTGGTGTGGCAGCTGGTCGGCCAGTGGATCGCCTGGAGCCAGCACGGCACCGAGTTCAACAGCGGCAGCCTGGTGATCGTCGGCATCTATTATGCCGTGTTCATCGTGGTGGACATGCTGGCGGCGATGATCGGATTTGTGATGGAGCGCGGCGAGGACTGGAGCCTGCTGCTGTGGTTGCCGCTGCAGCGCTTCGGCTATCGCCAGATCATGTATTATGTGGTGGTGCGCTCGCTGTGGACGGCTGCCAAGGGGCCGTTCGTGGGATGGGGCAAGCTGGAGCGCACCGGAACAGTCAGGGCGCGGGCCTGAAGCAGCCTGTTTTTCCGCCTTTGCGCCCTGCCCTGGACGGGCCAATAATGGCGCCGGCGATTCGTGGGTTCTTCGTGGAAGACGGCATGCGACGCTTGGGTTTCCTGTTTTTCGCATTGGCCCTGCCCGGCGCATTGGCCCTGTCGGGGTGCGGGCTGTTCGGGGGGCAGGCCGAGCAGGCTGCCGCCCCCGCTCCGCCGGCGGCCCGTGGCGATCTTCTGGCCGCAGGCGACATGGTGCACATCACGGTGGCGGGTGAGCAGGAGCTGAGCGGCACGTTCGCGATAGGCCAGGGCGGCAACGTGCATCTGGAGCTGGTCGGCGATGTGCGTGCCGCCGGCCTGACGTCACAGATGCTGGCCAACGATCTGCGCCTGCGATTGGCGGCGGGATATCTGAAGGACCCGGCAGTGACCGTGGCCCGCGCCATTCCTGGCGCGCCGTCAGCCGTTTCCGGCGAGCCGGTTGCGGCGGGCGGGTGGCCGCCGCCTCCCCCACTCCAGGGAAGCGTTACCGAGGCGGGGAGCGACCGGAAGGCAGTGGGCAAGCCGGCAAGACCACGGCCTGCGCCGGCGCTGCGCCGGTCACAGGATATCGACCAGCCCTATTAAGACCGGTTCTGGGGCGCCGGCGCGGGTGCCTGGATGCGCCGTCGCCTGTTAATGGAAATCACGTGACGGCGGCAGCACCTTTACATCGCGGGGATGGGCATGGCGCGGTTGCTGCGTGCGCGATGCCTCGCCGCAATCCATCAGCGATCTCAGATCGCCGCTGCGGTCGATGAGTTTCTCGGCCATCAGGTGCACGACGCCTTCCGGGCTTTTCTGCACCCGTCCTTCCGCCAGCAGCAGGCGCGCGCCCATCACTTCTTTGCGGAAATGTTCGAAGGTGCGTTCCCACACCACCACATTGCACACCCCGGTCTCGTCGCTGAGGGTGATGAAGATGGCGGTGCCTTCGCCGGGACGCTGGCGCACCAGCACGATGCCGGCGCAGCGCACGCGCGCGCCGTCGCGCAACTGCCCGACGCCGGCGCAGCTTGTGATGTCTTGCCTTTCCAGCATGGGGCGCAGGAACTGGGTGGGATAGCCCTTCAGCGACAGGCGCGTGGTCTGGTAGTCGGCCAGCACATGGTCGCTGAGCGCCATGCGCGGCAAAGGCGCGATATGTTCTTCGCCTTGTTCGGGCGCGGCGCCCCTGTTGCCTTCATGGGCAAAGAGCGGCAGCGGATCATCGTCGGGCAGGCGGCGCACCGCCCACAGCCCTTCGCGCCGGTCCAGACCGAAGCCGCGAAAGCCGTCGGCTTCGGCCAAAAGCACCAGCGCGCGGCGCGAAAGGCCGGTGCGGCGGACGAAATCGGCGAAGCCAGGGTAGCCATAGCCGCGTTCGCGCATGATGGTATGGCCGTCGTCTTCACGGAAGCCGTCGATCTGGCGAAAGCCCAGGCGCACCGCCAGCGCGCCGTCCGCCGTGCGTTCCAGACCGTTGTCCCAGCCGCTGAAGGCGGCGTCGGGCGCGAGCACCGCCACGCCATGATCGCGGGCGCAGCGCACGATTTCGGCAGGAGCATAGAAACCCATGGGCTGGGAATTGAGCAGCGCGGCGCAGAAGGCGGCGGGATGATGCTTCTTGATCCAGGCCGAGACATAGACCAGCAGCGCGAAGCTGGCGGCATGGCTTTCCGGAAAGCCGTATTCGCCAAAACCCTTGATCTGGTTGAAACAGTCCTGCGCGAATTTTTCCCGATAGCCGCGCGCCACCATGCGATCCACGAACATGCGCTCGAAGGTGTGGATGGTGCCGGCATGGCGGAAGGTCGCCATGGCGCGGCGCAGGCCATTGGCTTCGTCTGAAGTAAATTTGGCGGCCACCATCGCCATGCGCATGGCCTGTTCCTGGAACAGAGGCACGCCCAATGTCTTTTCCAGGACATTTTCCAGCTCATCCTGCGGGTATTCCGGTCCCGGCCTGGGATATTCGATGACGCAGTCCGGGTTCTCGCGCCTGGCCCTGCGGCGCTTGAGATAGGGATGGACCATGCCGCCCTGGATGGGTCCTGGCCGCACGATGGCCACTTCCACCGTCAGGTCGTACATGGTGCGTGGCCGCAAGCGCGGCAGCATGTTCATCTGGGCGCGGCTTTCCACCTGGAACACCCCGATGGCGTCGCCCTCGCACAGCATGTCGTAAACGGCCGGGTCCTTCTGCGGCACCGTGGCCAGCAGCAGCCGGGGCTCCTTCCCGCTTTTGGCATGGGCATGGATCAGGTCGAAGGCCTTGCGGATGCAGGTCAGCATTCCCAGCGCCAGCACATCCACCTTCATGATCGCCAGCGTGTCCAGATCGTCCTTGTCCCATTCGATGAACCAGCGGTCGTCCATCGCGGCGGGGCCGATGGGC
>JBEHXB010000090.1:0-7993 GCA_048498895.1 Pseudomonadota bacterium | reverse complement strand
GAGGGATCCTCCTCGCACAGTTTGGCGATGGCCGCGGTGAGCTTGACCTCGTCCTTGCGATCCTTGACCGCGACGGCCAGCCGAAAAACCGGCGTCAGCGTTTCGATCTCCGCACGCCTGCCGCCGTCCTTCGCGGTGGAGAGGATTTCGCCCGTGCCGAAAGCCTCCAGGCGCGCCAGGGCAACCGTGTCGCCGGCCTCCGCGGCGTGGCGCTTGACCTGGTGGTCCCCGCACAGGGCGAAGATGCCGCCGATGCGGGATTCGCGCCCGCCATCTCCATGCAGCACCGCGCCGTCCTTGAGATGGCCGCAGAGCACGCGGACCAGACTGAGCTTGCCGCCATGGCCGCCATGCATGGTCTTGAGGACCTGGACGGTGGTTTCCCCTTCGACCCCGGCACGCGCGGCCAGCGACGTCACGTCCGGCGCGTCATGGCGCAGCGCCTTGAGAAGGCGGCGCACGCCATTGTCGCCTTCCGCCGAACCGATCAGCACCGGCATCACCTGGCCCTCGGCCAGTTCGCGTCTGATGTCACCGAAAATCTCTTCGCGCGAAGGCTCGACCTCGGTCAGCAGCTCTTCCATCAGATGCTCGTCATGGTCGGCCAGCTTCTCGAGCATCTCGAAGCGGGCTTCCTTTTCCCGGCGCACATCGGCGATGTCGACGACTTCGCTGGCGGCATGGGGGCGATAGGCGAAGGCGCGCTCCAGCGCCAGGTCGACAAAGCCGGTTGCCACGCCCTGTTCCCAGACGGGAAGCTGGCGCAGCAGGGCCGGCCGTTCGCTGACATCCTTCAGCACGGCCAGCAGCGCCAGGAGGGAGTCGCGCGCCTTGTCGAATTTGTTGAAAAAAATCATGTGGGGCACACCCGCATCCGACAGCCGCTTAAGATAGGGCTGGAGCAGGACGGCCTTGGCTGGCTCGGGCTCGCAGACCACAACGGCCGCATCGATGCCGGGCAGGATGTTCAGCGTTTCGCCCAGGAACTCGATCGATCCGGGGCAATCCAGGAAGGTGAATTCCTCGTCCAGCCAGGTGGTGCAAAGTACATTCACCTCTACGCTCATCTGGCGGGCGCGCGCCTCGGGACTGGCATCGCCAAGCGTGTTACCGGCTGGGACTGTGCCCTTGCGCTGGATCGCGCCGGTGATGGCGGCGATGCTTTCAAGCAAGGAGGTTTTGCCGCTGCCATAGGGCCCCACAAGGGCGATGGCACGCGGCCCGGATCTTATCTTTCTGGTTGTACTCGCCTGATTGTCACGTTGGTTGTCGGGGGACATGAGCGCCTCCTCGCGCGAAAACCGTTTCGGCTTTCGGGGCGCCCGAGGGTCCGTCCCCGGCACTTGCACGTGGGGCCGGCCGCTTTCGCGTCCCTCCAGTGCAACGATGCTCCGACTCCGCCGCCACGAAAGCAAGGTTTTTCCGGGCGGCGGTCTGCAAATATGAAATACCGGAGATTTTCGGCACGGGCGGGCCGATCCCGGTGCCGCGTCTGGTTAGCGCAACCACCACCCGAAATATGGCAGGAATTGCCACCGAGAAGGGCAATCCGGCCGCCGCGGTAGCAACTCAACCCTGCCACTGCGGGACGGACGCCATGGCCGAAAAGCCAGGGTTCGAATCACCGGCGGATCATGTCTCGCTTCGCGGCACGGAGGGGACCGAGGGTCCGGGGGATGGCACCGGACCGGCGTCGATCTTGGCCATGTTGAGGGCAAAAGCGGCGGCCCCCGGATTCATCGCGTCGACCATCGAAGTCGGCATCAGGATGGTGGCGCCGCGTTCCTTGGTGGTCTCATAGATGATGTTCATCGCGCGCAACTGAAGCGCCTCCGGGCTGGCGGAGTAGAGTTTGGCGGCGTTGACAAACCTCTGCGCCACTTCCTCTTCCGCGGAGCCCAGGATGACACGAGCCTGCTTCTCGCGTTCGGCCTGGGCCTGGCGGCTCATCGCGTCCTGAAGGTTCGGCGGGATGGCGACGTCGCGGATCTCCACCGAATTGACGGTCACGCCCCATTCCGCCGTCTTGGCGCCAATGGTCGCCTTCAGCGTCGCGTCGGCTTCCTTGCGTTCCGACAAAAGCTCCGACAGCAACGCGGAGCCAATCGTCTCGCGCAGCGAGGTCTGGGCGACGCGCTGGACCGCGCTGTTGTAATCGACGATCTCCAGGGCGGCACGCTCGGCGTCATGCACCATCCAGAATACGATGGCGTCGACATTGACCGGCACCGTGTCGCGGGTCAACGCCTGCTCGGCCGAGAATTCCGACGTTCGGATGCGCTGGTCGATCCATACCGTCACCACATCGATGATCGGCACCAGAATGAACAGCCCCGGCCCCTTGATCGCGTGCAGCCTGCCCAGCCTGAGGATCACCGCCTTTTCCCATTGCTGGGCCATCTTGATGGAATAGCCCAGGAATATGCCGATCAGTGCCAGCACAACGGTGATCCAGATGGGCAGGTCGGCCAGCCGGGCCGCCACCGCAGCGCCGACAAAAATGATGAATATCAGGGCACTGATCGCATTCATGTGCGTCTCCTGTCTTGAATTCTGGTTGCTGGGAGTCTGGTTTGCCTTGGCCGGATCCGACCAGGGATTGCCGGAACGCAGAGCGCGTTGCGCCAGGCGGGGTCGGAGCGAGACGCGCAGCAGGATCGCCAACACGACGAGGATGATGATCAGGGGAATGAAGATGCCCGTCAACGCGGCAATCATGGCTCGCGCCTCTGCCTGGCCAGGGCCGCCAGCGCTGCGCAGAGATCTTCCAGCCGCACGCCCATCGCCTGAGCCTGGGCCGCGACGGAGGCGCCCAGCGCGGCCGCGTCGGCGGCGGCGGAGCGCCGGGCCGGCGGCGCCTCGGCGACAAAACTGCCACGGCCCTGCACCATGTTGATAAGCCCGGCGCGCGCCAGTTCGCCATAGGCCCGGTGCACGGTGTTGAGGTCAATGCGCAGTTCAACTGCCACTTCGCGCATCGTGGGCAGGCGCTCCCCCGGCTTCAGGTCACCCCGTCCCACCGCCGCCGCGATCTGCTCACGCAGCTGGATGTAGATCGGCACGCCATTATTCTGAAGCTTCAGCTTCGCAAGCATGACTGCATTGTATGATAATATTCATACAATGCAAGGACCACCCGATCAGAGGAAGAAGCGCGCATCGAATTGCAGCTGGGTATCCGTCCGGTCCGGCCCGCCAAGCCCGGCACGGACATATTCCAGCCGGCGATTGTGGAGAGCAATCACCTCGCCGGTCAGGCGCACCCTGTCCAGGCCGCTCCAGGACAGGGATGCGGTGAAGGCATCACCGTCTTCCGACAGGGGATGGGGGGTGGCGGACAGGTGGCGGGTCTGGAACAGGTCCTCGCGCACGCTGAGGCGCCAGTCGTCCAGGTCGTAGCTGGCCAGCAGAAAGCCCGACTGGAATTTGGTCTCTGCCTCGCCGCTCGCGACGGCCACGGCGGTATAGCCGGAAAGCTGCTGGGCGATCAGCACCAGATGGCCAACCTGGGTGCGGGCGCCGAAGCTCCAGAACTTGGTCTCCCAGGAGGTGTCCCGGCTGGAGACCGCATCGGGATCGGCCCGATTATCGTAGCGCATCGCCGTCAGCTTGCCGATGCCCGGCATCTGCCAGGCCAGCCCGCCATACCAGCCGACGCCGCCGTCTATCTCGTCGAACATGCCGGTGCGCTGGTCGGGCAGCTTGTGGAACAGCCGGAGCGTGGTGTCGGGCAGGCGCACGCGCTCGGTCAGGCCTGTGGGCCGGTCTTCCAGCGACCAGCCGCGATCGGCGATCAGGATGCCGGCTTCGTCGTTGCAGCAGAACAACGCGCCCAGCGCGGAAATAGTGCCCACGCCGCTTTTCCAGCGCAGGGTGGCTTCGCTGCCGATGGTGCGAAGTTCATCCCCTACCCAGGAATTGATCGCCGACGGCGTCAGGGTATAGGGCGAGGCCCAACCCAGATCGTCATTCTCCAGCGACAGGGTGGGAAAGAAGGCGCCCGCCTTCACCGACCAGCCGATATCGCCGCCGCCGGCGGGAGCATAGCGCAGGTAAGTCTCGAGCGCATCGACCAGGCTGGGCGTGCGCGGCTCCAGCCGCAGCACGGTGACGGCGGAAAGGCCATTGTCCAGCCGGGCGCTGGCCTGCATCACGCCTTCACCGAAAGTGACGGGGCTGTCACCGCTGCCGTAGCGGAATTTTCCCAGGCCCCCCTTCAGCCAGCTCGTGGGCCCGGCGGGCGCGACGGCGCGCACATCGACATAGCCGCTGACGGCGACATCGTCGAGAGGATCGAAAGCCGCCGCGGGGGACGCGGCAATGAACAACAACCCCGCAAGCAAAGCGGCAGCGCGCATGGCGCATTATCGCCGCGCACCGATTAAGACCGCTTTACCGCGCCGGTAAACGCCGGGTTAAAGCCGTGCCCTAGTCCAGGCTGCCGCAAGTGAGGAGCGGTTCGCCAACGGCGAACGAAATGGCCCAGTGGACCATTTCGAGCGACGAACGCCGCGAGCTTAGCGAGCGGCCTAGGACAAGTCCCCGCAGAACGTTTGAATACGCCGGCAGGCCTCCTCCAGGTTCTTGTTGGAGGTCGCATAGGAGATGCGGAAGAAGGGCGACAGCCCGAACGCCGCGCCATGCACCACCGCCACGCCGGCGTCTTCCAGCAGCGCGGTCGCGAACGCCTCGTCGGTGTCGATCACCTTGCCCTTCGGCGTCTTTTTGCCGATCAGCCCCTTGATGGACGGATAGACATAGAACGCCCCTTCCGGCTTGGGGCACTGGATGCCGTTGGACTGGTTCAGCATCGACACCACCAGGTCGCGCCGCTCCTCGAAAATCTTCTGGAATTTCGGGATGAAGTCCTGGGTGCCGTTCAGCGCCTCGACCGCCGCCCATTGGCTGATGGAGGTGGCGTTGGTCGCCGACTGGCTTTGCAGCTTGGCCATCGCCTTGATCAGGTCTTCCGGCCCGCCGCAATAGCCGATGCGCCAGCCGGTCATGGCGTAAGCCTTGGACACGCCGTTCATGGTGAGCGTGCGGTCGTAAAGACCGGGCTCGACCTCGAGGATGGTGGTGAACCTGAAGCCGCCATAGACGAGATGCTCGTACATGTCGTCGGTCAGCACCCACACATGGGGATGCTTCATCAGCACATCGGTCAGCGCCTTGAGCTGCTCGCGGGTGTAGCAGGCGCCGGTGGGATTGGACGGCTGGTTGAACACCAGCCACTTGGTCTTCGGCGTGATCGCCTTTTCCAGCGCCTCCGCCGTCAGGCGGAAGCCGTTCTCGAGCGTGCATTCCACGATCACCGGCTTGCCGCCGCCCAGAAGCACGATGTCGGGGTACGACACCCAATAGGGCGCCGGCACGATCACCTCGTCGCCGGGATTGATGGTGGCCATCAGGGCGTTGAACAGAACCGTCTTGCCGCCGGGCGCGACAAAAGTCTGCGACGGCTTGTAGTCGATATTGTTCTCGCGCTTGAACTTGGCGGCGATGGCGGCGCGCAGTTCGGGGATGCCCTCCACGGCCGTGTACTTGGTCTGGCCATCGCGGATCGCCTTGATCGCGGCTTCCTTGATGTTGTCGGGGGTGTCGAAGTCGGGCTCGCCCGCGCCCAGGCCGATCACGTCCATGCCGGCGGCCTTGAGCTCGCGTGCCTTGCTGGTCACCGCGATGGTGGGCGACGGCTTGATGCGGCCAAGCGATTCAGCAAGGAAACCTTTGGGCAGGGGCATGGGGATGGACCTATGGATTTTCGCGGGCGGGGAATAACAACCACGGCCCGCCCCGGCAAGGCGTGCGGCCTTGCGCAAGATAATTGTGCCGCGGAAAAATGCTCCCCCCTCCCCCCGGGGGGCTTGAATTTGCGGGGTTTTTATCCGGTCTATCCACAGAAGGCGGGCCTGGTGCGCGTCATGGCGACCATTGTAGGGGGTGCGCAGGGGCACGGGGATAAGTTGTAATCTTCCGGCAACGGAGGCCGAGTCGGATGGGAAGGACCAGGGGCCTGCTGGCGGCGGCGTTGATCGCCGTTCTGCCGCAGATTTTGTCGGCGTGCAGCAAGCCGGTACCGCCGGTGGGCAAATGGGAAGGCGGGACCGAGCGCGGCGGCACGCTGGTGGCGGCGCGGGTGGAGATCCTGCCGGGCGGCGGGGTCAGGGTGATGGCGCCCGACATCACCAATGTGATGGGACCGCGCGAGCAGATCGAGCTCCTGCGCGACCGGCTGGCCTCGGACCTGGCGACCAACTGGGATTTCGTGAAGCCGCGGATGTTCGATTTCGACGGCAGGATCTTCCGCAAGCCCGGCGGCATCGCCCCGCAGATGGAATGGGACAAGGCGACGAACCAGCTGACGCTGGACCTTTATATCGGCACCCGCCCGGCGTTCCCGGTCACCTTGAGGCCGGTGGATTCCTTCCACGACAATCCCTTCGCGAGCGGATGACGCATCCGGGGCGCGCGCCCGGCCGACGTGATCGCCTCACTCTGTTTTCGGCGGGCTCTGGCTTTTCGGCGGGCTCTGGCTTTTCGGCGGGCCAGGACGCACTATCGCCGCAGGCTCTCGCCAGCAATCATGAAACAAGGCCCGCTTCGGGCATGGAGGAAGTATGTTGAAAAGGCGCGATTTCCTGTCCTCGTCTCTGGCCGTGGCCGGTGTGGCCGTGATGGGGACGCCGGCAAGGGCGCGGGGCCTTGACCCGGTCAACCCCGACATCCTGTTCGGCACTACCGGGTCGGTATTCGGAAGCTGGCCGGGCAAGTCGCTGAAGATGTCGACCAACATGCGCATGATGCTGGAGGATTGCAGGCATTTCGGCCTGGAGGGGTTCGAACCCTATTCCGGCCAGGCGGCGCAGTATCTGGACAATGTGGCGGCGCTCAAGCAACTCAGCCGCGAGACGGGTGTGGCGATCGCCTGTGTGGGCGACCTGCCGCGCCGTCCATCGGCGGCCCCCGCGCCACGCCCCGCCAATGCGCCGCCGCAATATCCCTGGCTGGGCGGCGAGGGCCGCGACAAGCTGATCGCCGAGATGGAAGCCTGCGCCCGCGATTTCCTGCAGCCCCTGGGCATCGATCACTGGAAGAACAACATGGGCGATCGTCCGCCGCAGGGCCCCAGCGACGACCAGCTCAAGGGCCTGGCCGATACCGCCAACGAGATAGGCCGGCGCACCAAGAAGTATGGCGTGCGCCTGGCGCTGCATCCGCATGTCTGGGGACCGATGGAACGCGAGCATGAATTCCGCCGCGTGCTGGAGCTGACCGATCCCAACTATGTCCACATCATCATGGATACCGGCCATAACGTGCTGGGCGGAATGGATCCGGTGAAGATGACGGACGAGTATTTCTCGCGCATCGTCGAATTCCATCTCAAGGATACGTTCCCGCGCTTTCGCGGCAACAAATCCACGCCCAGCCGGGAATCGCAGACCCCGCCGAACAAGAGCCTCTACGCCGCCGTCGGCCAGGGCGGTGGGGTGGATTTTCCCGGCGTGTTCGCGGTCATGCGCAAGAAGCACTTCAAGGGCTGGGCGGTGTTCGACATCGATGCGCCCCGGAAGGGCGACGGCACCGGCACGGTCGATGACAATCTGGCGGCCTGCGTCAATTACCTGCGCACCAAGCTGGGGGTGAAACTTCCGCCCGCCGACGGCAAGACCGGCCTTTACCGGGAGACGTGACGAAGGAGCCACGGGCGATCGATTGATATCGCTATCTCGTCCAGCATCGAACTGACGGGCGTGGATTAAAGTCTCGCAAGATCTCGGCAGGACGCTGTCGGAGAATCCGCCGCGTTGACATTTTTCCGCCCGGGCCCGAGCCTAGTGTCGTGGTTCCGAAGTTCGCTACAGCACCGATATAGACCGCTTAGGCGAACTTCGGAATCGGGACACTAGGACCATAAAAGACAAGCGGGCCAAGCCCGCATCCCAGGGGCAGGAAAAGAGGCGTTTCAGATGAATTCGAAGCTGCGTTT
>JBEHXB010000089.1:0-8019 GCA_048498895.1 Pseudomonadota bacterium | reverse complement strand
CCACACATGATGCTCAGCTTGCCGTTGACGGCGCCGGCCTGGCCGCCCGATACAGGCGCATCGACGAAACCGAAGCCGCGCTTGCCGGCTTCCTGCGCCAGTTCGCGCGCGATGCCCGCGGACGCGGTGGTGTGATCGACAAACAGCGAGCCCTTGGCCATGGCGTTGAATGCGCCCTGCGGACCGAGCGTGACTTCACGTAGATCGCTGTCGCGTCCCACGCAGCAGAATACGATGTCCTGGCCCTTTGCCGCTTCGGCGGGCGTGGCCGCCATCTTGCCGCCATATTCCTTCTGCCACTGCGACGCTTTGGCGCTATTGCGGTTGTACACGGTGACGTCGTTGCCTGCCTTCAGAAGGTGCCCTGCCATGGGATAGCCCATGACCCCCAGACCGATAAATGCGGTTTTCATTATTCCACCACTTCCATTTTAGGAGTTGCTCCAGCCGCAAATTCCGGCCTTTTCATCAGCCATATCACGGCGAAAACCGGAAGGCTGATCACAAACATGAAAAGGAAATCGTTGGCATAGGCCTGAACCTGCGCGCGGTATTCTAGGAGAGAATTCAGATTTGCCAACCCAAAAGGAATCTGCGGGTTCATCATCATCGATGGTCCATTGACGCCCAGTGCCCGGTTGAAGGGCGATGCATAGGCGGAAAGATGCGCGTGGATCGTCTGAATGCTGTCGGCCAGGATCGTCGTGGTCAGCGAAACACCGATGGCGCTGCCGATATTGCGCGTGAGATTGGTCAATGCTGCGCCGTCTGTACGCAGTTTTGCCGAAAGTGTCGCAAATGCAACCAGATTCATGGGCACGAACACCGATCCCATGCCGACTCCCTGCACGAAGGTCACCCAGAACAGACTCTCCACGCTGACAGCGGGCGTCCAGGCGGTCATCTGCCACAGCGACCACAACATCAGGCCGGCACCCACGGTCATGATCAGGCGCGGGTCCATCTTCATGGTCATTCGGCCCGTGACCAGCATGGCCGCCATCACGCCCAGGCCGCGCGGCACCATCAGGAAGCCGGTCTGGGTGACCGAGCGGCCAGACAGGTTCTGCAGATAGGGCGGCAGCAGCGCCGAGGATGCCAGCAGCACCAGGCCCATCACGAACATCAGCACCACGCCGCCGACGAAATTGCGGTCCTTGAAAATCTCGCGCGGGATGAACGGCTTTTCCGCTGTCAGCATGTGAACCACAAACAGATAGAGCGCGATGCCGGCCACGATCGCTTCGATCACGATTTCGCCGGAGGAGAACCAGTCCTTGGTGGTGCCGCGATCCAGCACGAGCTGCAAGGCGCCAAGACCGACCGACAGGGCGCCGAACCCGAACCAGTCGAAGCGCAACGTGGAATCGCGCGCCGTATCCTTGAAGAATATCCACAACGCGACGCAGGAGACGATGCCGAACGGCACGTTGATATAGAAGACCCAGCGCCAGCTGTAGGTATCGGTCAGCACGCCGCCCACGGTAGGTCCCAGGATCGGCCCCAGCATCACGCCCATGCCCCAGATCGCCATCACGCTGCCGCGCCTGGCGGGCGGATACATGTCCATCATCACCGCCAGGGACAAGGGCCCCAGCGCGGCGCCAAACACCCCCTGCACCAGACGGAACAGCACCATCTGTTCCAGCGACTGGGCGGCACCGCAAGCCATGGAGGCAACCGTGAAACCGGCGATGCAGGTGATGAGAAAATTCTTCTTGCCGAAGCGCGCCGCCAGCCAGCCGACCGGCGCGGTCATGATGGCGGCAGCGATGATGTAGCTGGTCAGCACCCAGGTAATCTGGTCGCGGGCGGCAGACAGGCTGCCCTCCATATAGGGCAGCGCCACATTGACGATGGTGGTGTCGAGGGCCTGCATCAGCACGCCCGCCATCGATCCCAGCAGAACCGCCCATTCGGCGATCTTGTTGTCGTACTGATGAGCGGCGTGCGGCGTATGATCCATGGAGCCTATAGGCCGTTAAGCAGGCGGAACCAGCGACGATGTCCGGTGTCGACCGAGATCACCGCACTCATGCCCACGCGCAGCGGACGATCGCACTGGCTGTGGTCTATGGCGATGCGAACGGGAATGCGCTGGACAACCTTGACCCAGTTGCCGCTGCCATTTTCGGCCGGGAGTGCGGAGAACGAGCTGTCGCTGCCCGCGCTCACGCTATCGACATGCCCGGTCCATCTGCATCCCGGATAGGTATCGATGGTGAAACTGACCGGCGCGTCGGGATGGATATGGGTCAGTTCGGTCTCCTTCAGATCCGCCTCGACCCAGATCCGGTCGCCGATCAGGCCCACCGCGCTGGTGGTGGTGAAGGCAGACAGCGCCGATATCACCAGGGTGCCGGGCTGGAGCGAATCCACCTCGCTCACCGTGCCGGCGAAGGGCGCGCGTACGGTGGCATGATCCAGCTGGCGCTGGGCTTCATCGACCTGCGCCTTGGCCTTCATGTAGTCGGGTGACTTCTCCACCGGCAGGTCCGGATTGCCGTTCAGCTTGGCCAGGTCGGTGGCCGCGGTCTGGCGCAGGGACGCGACGGTCGCCTGTGCGCTCAGCAGCGCGGCATGGGCGTTATCGACTTGGATGGCGGCGATGGCGTTCTGCCTGGCCAGCGCCAGATAGCGCTCATAGGTCTTCTGATTCACGTTGACCTGTGCCTGCTGGGCAGCCACCTGGGCCAACGCGGCGCGATACTGCGCGCGGGTGGACTCCACATCCTGGGCGGCGCTCGCCAGCGCTGCCTGGGCATTCTCAAGCGCGATGCGGAACGGCTTGGGGTCCAGGGTGAAGAGAATATCTCCTGCCTTCACATGCTGGCCCTCGCGCACGTTGACGGACTCGACCAGCCCGGAGACGTCGGTGGAAACCATCAGCTTGTTGGCATGGACATAGGCATCGTCGGACGTCACATAGCGGCCGCTCACCAGATAGAAGACCAGGGCCGCCGCCAGGAACACGGCGACGCCCCCGATCATCAGGATGCGGCGCAGGCGGGCGCGGTCGATACCAGCGCGCCGCAGGGCGCCCGCCGGAAGCGCGGCGGTATCATTCGCGGATGACATTCTATTCTCCCGCCGCGGCCAGCTTGCCGGGCTCAGTGGTCAGCTTGTCCTTCATGTGAAGAAGAGCGTTGGTGACGGTGTCGAGGGTCTGCTCGTCCAGCCCCTCCGTGACGCTTGCGAAAAGATTGTTCTTGTAACGGTGGATTTCCTTGAGAATGGGCAGGGAAGCCGGCAGCAGGTGCAGGCGGCGGATACGGCGGTCAGCCGGATCCAGCCGGCGCTCCAGCAGCCCGCGCGCCTCCAGCCGGTCGACAAGACGACCCACCGTGATCGGCTCGACCTCGCACAGGCTGGCCATTTCGTTCTGCGTCATGCCCGGCTGGCGGTCCAGCCTTGCCAGGATCACCCATTGCGCCCGGGTCATGCCATAGGCGCGCGCCCGCTGGTCGAAACGCGTGCGCATGAGCCGCGCCACGTCATGCATCAGGACCAGCATGTCCTTGTCCAGATTCATGGCCGGGACCATAAGCAGCGTTATAATAACGTGCAAGATTATAAGGCAGCTATTTTTGCAGGGCCTGCCTGCAAAAACGAAGGGGCCGGCGGGTTACCCCACCGGCCCCGGTTCTCAGGCTACCGATAAGTTTACGGAGTAACCTTCAGGGTCTGGCCCCAGGAGGCTTCGATCTGCTTCACGACGCTTTCGGGAAAGGGAACATAGTCCAGCTTCTCCGCATCGGGGGCGCCGTCATGCAGGGCATAGTCGAGGAACTGCAGCACCGCCTTGTTCTTGGCGGCCGGATAGTCAGACCGCATCAGCATATAGGTGGCGGCAGTGATCGGCCAGGACTTGGCGCCGGGCTGGTTGGTCAGGATCAGGTAGAAATCCTGCACCTTCGAGAAGTCGGCATTGGCGGCCGCCGACTGGAAGGCTTCCATGGTCGGCTTCACGCGCTGGCCCGCGGCATTGATCATGTCGGTGTAGACCAGGCTGGACTGCTTGGCATAGGCATACTCGACATAACCGATCGAGCCGACCAACTGGGCGACCGACGCGGCAACACCGGCATTGCCCTTGCCGCCCACGCCACCGGGCCAGGACACGGCCGTGTCAGCGCCGATCTTGCTGTGCCATTCCGGATTCACCTTGCCCAGATAGTTGGTGAAGTTGAAGGTGGTGCCCGAACCGTCCGAACGGTGCACGGTCAGGATCGCCATGTTGGGCAAGTTGACCTTGGGGTTCAGCGCCTTGATCGCCGGGTCGTTCCACTTCTTGATCTGGCCCAGATAGATCTTGGACAGGACGTCGCCGTTCAGCACCATCTGGCCGGCGGAAATGCCGGGCAGATGCACGACCGGCACTATCGAGATGACGACCTGCGGGAACTGAACCAGGTTGTTCTTGGCGATCTCGTCATGCATCAGCGGCTTGTCGGAATTGGCGAAGTCCACCGTCTTGGCTTCGATCTGCTTGATGCCGCCGCCCGAACCGATCGCCTGGTAGTTCACCCGGCTGCCGGTCTTCTGCGCGTATTTGGCCGCCCAGATCTGCAGCACAGGATAGATCGCCGTGCCGCCGGCGCCGGTCAGGTTCACCGCGAAGGCGCTGGTGCTCATCAGGGCCGAAGCCGCTGCCGCCACCAAAACCGTCTTGAGAGAGAATTTCATCGTGTCTTTCCTTTCATTGTGCCGCGACGCGGCACGGGCCCTTCGATTGCGCATTGCACGCGGAGAGAAGACATGAAGGGCGCGCGCGTTGAAGCGCGCCCTTCACTTATTTTACCACTGGAAGTCACCCCAGATGCCGAACTCGTTGTAGCTGCCGGTCTTCAGGCCGGTGTTGGAGCCGATGGTGGCGTTGGAAGTGGAATAAGACCCGCCGCTGACGGCGTCATGCTTCCAGGCCAGCGAGAAGTCGACGATCTTGGTCGGGCTCCAGGTGATGCCCATCGTGTAGTACTCGTTGTTCTTGCCCGGCGCGGTCCTGGTGTTGGTATCGACCGTGTCGTAGCGGCCGAACACGGCCCATTCGGGCAGGAAGTAGTAGGACGCGAAGGTCGAGACACCGTGCGCGCTGTCGCCGATACCCGGCGTGGCCACCAGGGCGGCCGAGTAGTCGTTGGCGTTGAAATATTCCACGCCCACGCGCAGGCCGTCGGCGACATAGGCACCAATCACGTCGAAGCGGTCGGCAGTGTGGAAGGTCTTGGTGCCATAGGGCGTGCCCAGCTTGCCGGTATAGCCGCCGACACCCAGGTTGAAACCGTCATAAACAGCGCTGACACGACCTTCGAAGTCGAAGCTGTCGAACCGGTTTACTCCACCGCCGGTGGGAATCTTCTTGTAGCCGCCACCATTGATCGCGGCGAAGTCGTAATTCAGCACACCGTCCAGCACCGAGCCAAGCACATGCACGCCCCAATCCGAACTGGTGGCCAGCTTCACATGCTCGGTGACGGTATTCTCGAAATAGCGCATGCCGTAGAGGCTTTCGGCATACGGCACCCAGGGAAGATCGGTGGCACCGATGCGCACGACCAGCGCCGGATCGATCTTGGCCTGCAGATAGGCCTTCTTCAGGTAGATCTGGCCCGCGCCGGTGGAGCCGTCATAGGTGACGTCGGTGGTGACGTTGGCCGAGAAGATACTATTGAAGGTGTGATCGATGCCGATATAGAAGCGCTTGATGTCGAAGTTGGTGCCGTTGCCGTTGCCGGGCACGCGCGAACCGTTCGCCTGGTTGTCGATATTGGTGAGGTCGAAATACATCCGACCGCTGATGGAGGTATTGTTCCACCAGCCGGTCGGCGCCGGCGGCGGGTTGTTGGCGGCCTCGGCAGCGCGCATTTCCGAGTTCTGGACTTCTTCCTCAAGAGCAGACAGGCGCGCCTCGAGTTCGGCGTAGCTGGGCGCCGCATCGTTCTGCGCCAGCATCACCGGCTTTTGCCCGGGCTGCTCGAAACCAGCCATCGCGGCGGTGACCGTGGGAGCGTTCGAGTCTTTCGTTCCGGCGAACGCCGAACTTCCCATTGCGATGGCGGCGACGCCCGTCATCAAAACCAGTTTCCCCATATTCATCACGACCCTCAGTCCCTGAATGTTCCGCGCAAATTCGCGCGCGGCTGCTATCGCCGCGGGGCGCTACGGGACGATGACGGGTGTGTGACGGTTGCGTGACAGGGTTCGCGGATGCGGCGCAAACCACGCCGGGGGTGTGCCCTTAGCTGTGAATAGATGCGGGCGTGGCGCCTGTACCACGCCTTCCGGCTGGCGGAATATTCGCGCCTATTCCTGATCGGTGACGCGACGGCCGATGATTCCGTCGGGCGGTGTGCCCTGGGCAAGCGCGCTATAGCGGCCCTGGAAGTAAACAAGCGGCGCGCCGACGTCGGCATGGCAGGCAAATCGCAGCACCCGCCCCAGAAGGATGGCGTGATCGCCGGCGTCCTGAATGCTTTCGCGCGCACATTCGAACACCGCCAGCGAATCGGCAAGCGCGGGCGGACCCAGTTCCGTGGAAATCAGGTCGATCCCCTCCAGCCGGTGCTCACCCGGTCCGGCCAGGCGTGAGGACACCGCCTTGTGCCCCGCCGCCAGGATGGAAACGGTGAAGCCGGGCGCGCAGGCAAAAGCCGGATAGCGGCGCGAGCGGCGGTCGATGCACCACAGCACCAGCGGCGGATCCAGCGACACGGAGGTAAAGGAATTCACGGTTATCCCGACGTGGGACACGTCCTCGGTTTCGCCGGGAACGGCGCCGATGGTGGTCATCACCGCGACGCCAGTGGGAAAGCTGCCAAGCGCTGTTCGGAAAGCGCGCGTGTCAAAATCCATGGCGCAGCCCTTCTGTCCGCCGGCATTGGTGCGCGGCCGCCACGAACCGCTCGCCACGTATGGGTTCCTGGGCCCCCATGGCTCCTCGCTCCCGGCCGGCAGGCAGAATGTCGTGCGCGCTCATCATAATGGTTAAGACCTTATCGTGCCCGGTTTCATACTCGGTTAAGCCGGCTTGTGCATGATCGGCAGAGGTTGGGCATAGCGGCACAAGACCGCAAGTCCCACCAGGGTATTGGCTGTCTAAATGGGGTTGCGGCATCATGGCCGGCGACAACGCGGTTGTCATCAAGCGCATCAAGAAGAGCGGGCACGGCGGCCATCACGGCGGCGCCTGGAAAGTGGCGTATGCGGACTTCGTGACCGCGATGATGGCCTTCTTCCTGCTGATGTGGCTGATCAACACGACCACCCCGGAACAGAAGCGCGGCATTGCCGACTATTTCGCGCCACAGTCGATCGCCCAGACGGTTTCCGGCTCCGGCGGAGTACTGGGCGGCAAGGTAATGGGCGAAGACAGTGCCCACGCCGGCGGCGCCCAGTCTGTCATGCAGAAGCAGAGCCCGCCCTCGCCTGATTCGCCGGTCAAGGCGATGGCCAGCGGCAGTGCCCAGGGCGGCGCCAACGCCGACTCCTCCAGCGACAGCAGCAGCCATTCCGCCCAGGACAGCGATTTCGCCCATGCCGCGGAGGCGATCCGCCAGTCGATCCAGGACAACCCCGACATTGCCAACCTGTCACATCAGGTGATCCTGGAAAACACGCCCCAGGGGCTGAAGGTGCAGCTGGTAGACCAGGACGGACGGCCCATGTTCCAGCAGGGCACCGCCGAGCCCATGCCCTATACGAAGAAGCTGCTGGCCGTGATCGGCGGCATCGTCTCGGCCCTGCCCAACCGCGTCTCGATCAGCGGCCATACCGCCGTGAACGACACGGCGGCCACCGGCGGAAGCTGGGAACTCTCGGCGGCCCGCGCCAACCGGGCCCGTACGCTGCTGCAGGCCGGCGGGCTTTCCTCCGACCGGATCTACGAGATTTCCGGCAAGGCGGGGTCGGAGCCGCTGCTGCCGGAAAACCCCAGCGCCAGCGCCAACCGCCGCCTGTCGATCACGCTGCTGCGGGAGGCGCCGCCCGTCCCTTCCGATCCCGGGCTCTGACCGGGGCGAC